>DASZKL010000369.1:0-1578 GCA_035947015.1 Rubrobacteraceae bacterium | reverse complement strand
GCCGAGCTGGTGCGCAGCGGGGACCTGACCAGAGACCAGGCTGCGGAGCACCCCCAGAAGAATCTCATCACCCGCGCTCTGGGTGCGGAGGAGGAGGTAGATGTGGACACAGCCGTCCTGCCCGTCAACGCAGGCGACCGTATCCTCCTCTGCTCCGACGGGCTCTCCGACATGGTCTCGGAGGCGCATATCTCGGAGATCCTAGCCGAATCTTCTGACGACCCCGAGACCCCGGCAAGGCGCCTGCTCTCTGCGGCACTCGACGCTGGCGGCACGGACAACGTGTCCGTCGTGATCGTGGACGTGAAGGAGCAGGAGGTCTCGGGAGATGAGGAGCACTCCGGCGACACCCACGAGATGCCCGCCGTCGCCCGGTCCGCGGGCAGGGACGAGGGCCGGCGATCTCCAGCAAAAAAGCGCAAGGGGAGCGCGAGGAGCGGCTCCAGCCGTCCGAAGAAGAGAAGCCGCAAGCGCAAGGAGAGCGGCGGTTTCGGGAGGTTCGTTCGTGGCCTGGCGGCCGTCCTGGTCGTCGTCGTCGCCCTGACGCCCGCGTATTTGTGGGGTGAGAGCCGGTACTTCCTCGGCCTCGACGACGGCGAGGTGGTGGCGTACAGGGGGCTGCCCTACGCCCCTCTGGGCGTCGAGCTCAACGAGGAGTGGCGCAGGACCGACGTCCAGATGTCCGATGTCAAGACGCCCTACAGGGGACCCATAGAGAACCACAAGCTCTACACCAAGGACGAGGTAGAAGGCGTTTTGCGAGATCTCGGCAAGTAGCATGACCCAGCGCGCCACCAGCCCGATGATCCTCGCCCTCCTGATAACCACCTTAGGGTTCGCGACCCTGATCTTCGTCCAGGAGGCGACGAGCCCGCCCCTGATCTACGGCGCCTACTACGCCGGGACGTTGTTCGCGCTCTACCTCGGCGTGAGGCTCCTGCTGCCGCACTCCGACGTGTTGCTCCTGCCTATAGTGACCCTCCTGACCGGCATCGGGCTAGTCATGATCTTCCGCCTCACCTACGACGTGGAGGGTGCCGAGAACCTGGCGACGACCCAGGCCGTCTGGATCCTGGTCGGCAGCGGGGCGATGTTCTTTATAGTGCTCCTCTTCCGCAACTACCACAGACTCTTCGACTACAAGTACCTACTCGCCTTCGTGGCCGTCGTCCTCATAGCCCTCACCTTCACGCCTCTGGGCTACGAGGTGAATGGGGCGCGTCTCTGGGTCGATCTGGGTCCGGTCGGCTTCCAGCCCTCGGAGTTCGCGCGCATCGCCCTCGTGATCTTCTACGCCGGGTACCTGGCCGAAAAGCGCGACGTGATGACGGCGACGAGCCGCAGTTTCCTCGGTATCCAGATACCGGCGCTCAAGTACTTCGGGCCGGTCGCCCTGGTGTGGGCCGCCTCTCTGGGCCTCCTGGTCTTCGAGAAGGATCTGGGGAGCAGCCTGCTCTTCTTCGCCGTCCCCCTCTTGATGCTCTACGCCGCGACCGGTCGCATCGCCTACGTCATGCTCGGCACGCTGCTGTTCGCTCTGGGCTCGCTGGTGACGTACTTGCTCTTCAGCCACGTGCA
>DASZKL010000368.1:0-2801 GCA_035947015.1 Rubrobacteraceae bacterium | reverse complement strand
CGGCTGGAGTGGCGCTACACGGAGGGCGCCACGGGGAGCGGTGGATGGCTACTCGAGGACGCTGGACCTGCCACGGTGCGGCTGACGCTCTCGACAGATTACAGGATAAAGCCAGCGTGGCTCGACGGGATCGCCCACCGGCCGTTCTTCCGCAGGCTCACCGAGGATCTACTCATGCGCTCCATACGCCGCTTCGAGCGGTACCTCGAGAATAGCCGTTAGGCTTCGAATCAAAGGCTGCAGGTTTCAGGAAATGGGGTCTAGCTGATGCCTACCAGCTAGAGATCTCGCTCGACCTCGTCCTCGCTCTCGGCTTCATCGAACTCCGGCTCGTCCTCATCGTACGCCTCCTCTTCCCCCGTCGCGAGCTCGTCCTCATCTTCCGCGGGGGACGGGTTCACGTAGCGGGCGATGATGATGCTGAACTCGTACATGAGGATCATAGGCACGGCCATTAGCATCATGGTAAAGACGTCGGGTGTCGGCGTAAGCGCCGCGGCAAGAACAGCGTTGGCGACGATGGCGTGCCGCCGGTAATGCCTGAGTAGCGTAGCATCGATCAGCCCAAGCTTTGCACCCACATAGGTCGCAGCCGGAAGCTCGAACACGATGCCGAAAGCGAGCAAGAACCTCGACACGAACGCGAGATAGTTTGCAGAGGTGATGATCGGCTGGTAGCGGTCACCGCCCCAGTTGAGCAAGAGCTCCAAGCTTACCGGTAGCACCACGTAGTAGCCGAAAGCTACGCCCGCCAGGAACAGCGAAGAGGCCAGGGTGATCAGAGTGTAGGTGAATATCCTCCCCATCTCGCCGACGGCTGGAGCTATAAACGCCCACACCTGGTATATGAGCACCGGGATGGTGATCAGGAAAGCTGTGTAAAGGGCCAGTTTGACGTCGTTGATGAGTGGTTCGGCGACGGACGTTACGTTGAGTTCTCCCTTTAGAGAAGACCCAGCGGGGTCGACCAGGAAATAGAAGATCTGCTCCCTGAAAAACCACGCCACAATACCTACTGCGACGAAGGCGATGCCTATCTTGATGATCCTGGACCGAAGCTCGTCCAGGTGCTCGATCAAGGTCATCCGCGCCTCGTCGCGCGGACGCGAAGGTAGTCTCAGGCGACCAGCCATCTAAGCTTCGAGGTCTCCGGGCTAGCTAGGCTTCTGCTCGGCTCTGTCGGCCTCGGTTGAGGAGGAGTCCCCATCCTCCTGCGCGCGCGGCTCAGGGTCGTCCTTCTCGGCGGCGGTGAGCTCTTCGCCCTTCTTCTCCTCGTCCTTGTCCTCGACCTCGTCTCCGCTGCGGGTGCCCCGGCGAAACTCCCGCACGCCCGTGCCGAGGCCCTTGGCGAGCTCGGGGATGCGCTTGGCCCCGAAGAGCAGCAGGATGATGACCAGAATTATGATCAGCTCCGGACCGTGGACAGTTGGAAGCATCGCTCCTCCTAGTGGGTCATCTTCGGATCTCGCGCCACATTATACGACCTTTGCCGCAGCACGGATCAAGGTTGGTTACCGGTGGTCGACTCTGGACCCGCGAGCAGCGCCGAGATGCGCTCTTCGACCGCCTTGGCCTGCTCGCCCTCGGGTTCGAGATCCAGGTACCCGTTGTAGTACTTTATCGCCAGGGCGGGCTCGTCGGCCTGGTCGTAGGCCTCGCCCGCCAGCAGGTAGGCGTCTTCGTTGTCTGGTTCGATCTCCGCGGCCGCCGCGTAGGCGTCGCCGGCTTTGTCATAGAGCTCTTTCCGCTGCTTCTCATCTATCGCGACCTGGGCCTGTCGGGAGTAGACCTCCCCAAGCAGGAGCGGCATCTCGGCGTCGTCCGGCGCCACCTCGCGTCCTCTCTCCAGCACGCGGACCGCGTCATCGTACCGGCCATTCTGGTAGTAAAGGGCGGCGAGTCCCTTGATGGCCTCAGGGTCCTTCGGGTTCTCTTCTAACTGCCGCTCGGCCTGCTCGATCTGCTCCTGAGGGTCGGTCGTCTGTCCTCCCTGCTGCTGATCGGAGCCCCCGATCAGATCGAAGAGGTTGTAGCTGACGTTGGTGCCGAGGCCAACGAAGACCATGGAGCCTATGAAGAAAACAGAGAGGACGATCGCGAACAGCCTTACCCAGAAACCCAGTCTATCGCGGTTCATCATCATGGCGGGCTGATTGTATATCAGGCGAAGACGTTTATCGTGATCCGGGGACGCCTCGCTCGGCCGCCGGTCCGGCGGGCTCCTCGCCATCACCACGCTCCGGAGCGGAGCGTAGCCACAGCGAGACGTAGGCAGGCTGCAGCGTCTCCCTGACCACCGTCACCATCTCCTCGTTCAGCGCGTCGAGGTCCGTCTCGTCTCTGAGTCTAGAACTAAACTGTGCCAGGGTCTTCGCCGCGTCGTACTTGTGCCGATAAAAGCGACGATCTATGAAATCCTGGATGCGGCGCCTCAAGGGGTTGAATAACGCGGCTATTGCGAGCGTCGACGCGACGATGGCGAGCTGGGAGCCCTGAGCGGTAAGGGTGACGAAGATCCTTTGCAGCAGCACGACGTTGCCGAGATAGACGAGAACCAGCGATACGGTGAGGGCGCCGTAGACCAGGGTGCGGTTGATCAGTACGTCTATGTCGTAGAGCCTGTGGCGCAAGATGGCGACGCCAGCGGCGACGGGCAGGCTGGCGAAGATGAGCGAATCGATCAACAAGAACAGGCTAGGGGCTGCCGCCTCGATCGGGGCATTGGTCAGAAACCACACGGGGATCACCAAAGCGGCGAAGGCCAGCCACTTGATCTGCTGCCGCTCCACGCTCCCGGAGCG
>DASZKL010000367.1:0-1770 GCA_035947015.1 Rubrobacteraceae bacterium | reverse complement strand
CCTCGCTCCCTTGTGGATGATGCACAACGGCGTCCTCAGACGCCGCTCGCTAGTAGAGTTCATCCTCGGGGGGGTGGGAGTTGTGGTGCTCAGCTTCTGGGTTCTGCTGCTCGACGGGCAACCCCTGGAAGCCATCAAGCTCTTCTACGAGAGGACCATCGCCATGCAGAGCAACAGAGTGACCCCCTGGACCATCTTCACCCAGGTTCCAGAGCTTGGCTTCCTCCAGCAAGTGCTCTTGGCTGGCGTCATCCTGCTGGCCTTCATCGTGGCGGTGTGGCCGCGCAAACGCACGATGCGACGGCTCGCCGCCTTCTCGGCGGCGCTCGTCATCGGTTTCGAGCTCACCGCCAACTACTGGTTCTACCCCTACGTCACCTGGTTCGAGCCCTTCGTCTTCTTCGCGCTGCTCTTGGCCACCAACGAGAAGTCGGCCCTCGACGCAGAGAGCGCTCAGCTATCAGCGGTCGGCGACCAGCAGCAAACGGAGGCCGCGGCCTGATGCTTCTCAGAAAAGTCCCCTGATTCGCCGAAAATACCTTGAACCTCACGCAACGTGAGGGTGTACCCTCTTTCCATGGACGCTATGGCCCGGCAAAGAGGAGAAGGTTCTGCGCGGGCCGCGGCCTGGAAGGTGGGCGAGCTGGCCGGGCGGACGGGGCTCTCCGTGCGCACGTTTCACTACTACGACGAGATCGGGTTGCTCTCGCCGTCGCGGCGCACCGAGGCGGGGCATCGTCTCTACACCGCGGATGACGTCGTCCGCCTGCAGCAGATCAAATCCCTCCAGCACCTGGGGTTTACTCTGAGGGAGGTCAGGGAGTGCCTGGACCGGCCCGATTTCCCTCTGGGGCAGGTGATCCAGCTTCACCTCTCGCAACTGAAGGAGAGGATCGAGCTGCAAGAGAGGCTCTGCGACCTCCTGGAGAGGGTCGCGGCGCGGCTACGCTCGGGGGAGGAGATCTCCTCCGGGGAGTTCGTAAACACGGTCATGGAGGTTATCGACATGTCGGAGCGGTTGCACAGGTACTACACCCCGGAACAATTGAGATACCTCGAAGAGAGACGGCGCGAGGTCGGGGAGGAGAGGATCCGCCAGGCCGAGGCGGAGTGGTCGGAGCTCATCGGGCGGGTCCGCGCCGAGATGGAGGCGGGTACGGACCCATCGAACGAGCGCGTGCAGGCCCTCGCGAGGCGCTCTATGGAGCTCGTCAACGAGTTCACCGGAGGTGACCCCGGGATCGAGCGCTCGCTGGGCAACGTGTGGCGGCAGGAGGAGAACATCCACGGCATCGATGCGCGCGAGATGCGGGAGATGATGGCCTACCTCTCCAGGGCGATCGACGCCGGGGGCGAAGAAGGTCGCGGCTCGTAGCCTACGCTCTCACCTGCCCGGTCTGCTCTCGCGCTCCCTGCGCCAGCGCTCGATCCGCTCCCGGATCTCCGCCTCCGCGCCTCGCTCCTTCGGTTCGTAATAAACGCGCCCGGCGAACTCGTCGGGCAGGTACCGGTCGTTCATCCCCTCGGGCTCATCGTCGTGGGCGTAGCGGTATCCCGCCCCGTATCCTTCCTCCTTCATGAGCCCCGTCGGGGCGTTGCGCAGGTGGAGGGGCACCTCCGGCACGCTCCCGCGCCGCACGTCTTCGAGGGCGCGACCGATGGCGGCGTAAGCGGCGTTGGACTTGGGGGCGGAGGCCAGATAAGTCGTCGCCTGGGCGAGCGGGATGCGCCCCTCGGGCATCCCGATCAGCTGCACCGCCTGGGCGGCCG
>DASZKL010000366.1:0-4240 GCA_035947015.1 Rubrobacteraceae bacterium | reverse complement strand
GCCAACTGGGCTTCCTCAGAACCGTCGGTAGCTAGAAGGATCGTGGTAGGAAAGATGCTCATTGGGCTTCCCCCTTGCTCACAGCTTTCACCCCTTACGCGTATGATGCCAGCCGACGACCCCTGGCGCATCCGAGGAAGGCCAGGCGCATCTTCAAAGGGCTATTCACCCAACGTCGGGAAGGTGAGTTCTCAGATGTTCAAAGCGTTCAAGACGCTCCTTATCCGAACTGACACCGCTGCCCATTCGAGTCCTCGGGAAATCGGATACGCTGCCGCGCAGATGAAAAACACCCTGAGCTGGGGTTCCGCGCCCTGCTGACCGAAGTCGCGCCCGGTCTGGAGCTGGCGCTGGTGTAGAGGTTATGCGCTCGTGCCCACCTCGCGGAACTGCGCGCAAGCAGTGTTCTCGGAAATTCGCAAAGCGGCGTCGAATAGCCCGCGGGGGGACATCGTGAGATCCTTCGCTTGTGGAGCACCAGCGCACGCCCGCCGTCCGCCTCGGCCTGAAGGAGAACTGGTGCCAGTTCTCGCTGCTGATCCTGGTCAACGCCTTCGTAGGCGGGATGATAGGGCTGGAACGCACCGTGGTTCCCCTCATCGGATCTGAGCAGTTCGGCCTGGTTCTGAAGACGTCCATCTTCTCGTTCATCGTCTCCTTCGGTGTGGTGAAGGCGTGCTCCAATCTCGTGTCCGGAGCGCTGGCCGACTCCTTCAGCAGAAAGGGCGTACTGGTGGCGGGGTGGCTGATCGGCATTCCGGTGCCGTTTATGATCATGCTCGCCCCATCTTGGGGCTGGATCGTGGGGGCCAACATCCTGCTCGGTATCAACCAGGGGCTTGCCTGGTCGATGACGGTGTTGATGAAGATAGACCTGGTGGGACCTCGTGGTAGGGGTCTGGCCGTCGGACTCAACGAATTCGCCGGCTACCTGGCGGTGGGATTGACCGCCTTCGGTACAGGCTACCTGGCTTCTGCCTACGGGCTCAGGCCCGAGCCGTTCTATCTGGGGGTCGGCTACGTCATCCTCGGGCTCCTGATCTCGATCTTCCTCGTGCGCGACACCGACGAGCACGTCCGGCTCGAGATGAGCCAACACCCTCCCGAGCCTTCCCCGCTGACCTTCCGCGACGTTTTTGCCAGGACATCCTTCAAGGACCGCAACCTCGTCGCCTGCTCTCAGGCGGGTCTGGTTAACAACCTCAACGATGGCATGAGCTGGGGGATCTTCCCTCTGTTCTTCTCCGCCTTCGGGCTCGGTGTGGAGCGCATCGGACTGCTGAAAGCCGTCTACCCGGCAGTCTGGGGATGCCTGCAGATCCTCACCGGTCCCCTGAGTGACCGGTGGGGGCGCAAGTGGTTGATCGTGGCGGGGATGTGGGTACAGGCGGCCGCGATCTTCGTCACGGTGGCGGGCAGGACCCTGGGGTGGTGGATGCTCGGGAGCGTACTCCTCGGGCTCGGGACCGCGATGGTCTACCCTTCGCTCATCGCCGCCGTCTCGGATAACTCGCATCCCTCCTGGCGCGCCCGTTCCCTGAGCGTCTACCGCTTCTGGCGAGACCTGGGCTACGCCGTTGGCGCACTCTCTGCCGGCCTCATAGCCGACACATTGGGCATCTCGTGGGCCATAGGCTCCGTGGGGCTGCTAACCTTCCTCTCGGGAGTTGTCGTGGCCTCGTTCTTTAGCGAGAAGGAACGGACGTGAACATCGTGGATGAGCACGAGAGATGGCAACAGGGCGTCGAGGAGTTTGTCCTGGATCAGGTTGGTGCAAGCCCTGCCCGGGTGCTAGAGGTAGGTTGCGGAGAGGGGGAGCTGGCCCGCGCCCTCGCTCGCGCCGGCCACTTCGTGACCGCCATCGATCCGCGGGCACCCGAAGGTCACATCTTCCAGCGTGTGCGGCTCGAGGAGTTCTCCGATCCCGGACCGTTCGACTACGTGGTCGCAAGCCTGTCCCTACATCACATCGTAGATCTCGAGAGGGCTCTGGACAAGGTCGCTGACTTGCTCCGTACAGGAGGGACCCTTGTTGTGGTCGAGTTCGCCTGGGACCGGTTCGATAGGGCCACGGTCGAGTGGGTCCTGGAGCGGCTCCCCGCTGCCTCTTCGTTAGAGAAGCCTTCGTGGCTACAGCGCCGCTGTCGGGGATGGACGCGTGGAGGCGGAGGAGCCCAGCTACCCGCAGAAGGATACTTCGCTGAGTGGGCGAGCGAGGAGGGATTACACAGCTCTGGGCGGATACGCGCCGAACTCGAACGTCGCTTCGTCGAACGCCTGTTCGCGTGGGTACCCTACCTCTACCCGGAACTCGATGATGATACATCGGAGGCGGACGAGCGCGCGGCCATAGACGCAGGAGCCATCAACGCTACCGGCTTTCACTACGTGGGGAGTCTCGCGCCAGAGTAAGGGCACCTCAGCAGGCGCGCTGAGCAGGCGTTAGCCTGGCCCCAGGCAATGACGGGGGCAGAAATCCCGTCTGCCGCTCTATTCATCGAAGTGCCTAGAAGTCGAGATTCTCGGAAGTCCTGACCTTCCAACTGGCTGGCTAGTCGACAAGCTGACGCGCCAACTCCTCCGGGTCCGTCGTCGGGTTCTTGCAGGCGTACCCCTCGCAGACGTAGGCGGTCGGTTGGCCGTCGCGCATGGGGCGATCCGCGAGGAGCGGCACGAGGCGAGCGGCTTCCTCGTCGGCCGGGGTGCGGCCCGCGACTACCTTGTTTGGGAGGTAGAGCGCGTAGACGGTGTCCACGAGGGCCTGCGTATCCTGAGCCTGAGGGTCCCCTACTATGGCGACCTCGCGGGGCCGGGACAGGTGGAAGTCCAGCGCGGCCAGCAGTCTTCCGAACGCGCCGGGCAGCCTCTCCATGCCGCCGCTCGAGGAATCGAGGATGGCTTCGGCGCGCTCCCTGTAGTCGTCTCGGTCGAGCAGGAGCGAGAGGCGCAGGAGAACGTCGGTGGCTACGGAGGTGCCCGACGGGGCGGCGTTGTCGTAGGCGTCGCGCGGGCGGGTGACGAGCTCCTCGTGGTCGGCGGGCGTATCGTAGAAGATCTCGCCCCCTTCATCCCAGAAGAGGTCGAGGATGTCGTCGGCGAGCGAGGCGGCCTCCACGAGCCAGCGCGTCTCGAAGGTGGCCTCGTACAGCTCAACGAGACCGTCGGCGACCATCGCGTAGTCCTCGAGGTAGCCGTTGAAGCGGGCCTGCCCGTCCTTGTAAGAGCGCCTCAGACGTCCATCCACCTTCAACTTCTCGAGGAGGAAGAGGGCGTTCCTCCTGGCGACCTCCTCGTAGTCCTCGCGCTTCAATACCCTGGCGGCGAGGGCAAAGGAGCGGAGCATCAGGCCGTTCCAGGCCGCCAGGATCTTCTCGTCGCGCCCGGGTCTGACCCGCGCTTCGCGCGCGGCGAAGAGCTTGGACCGGATCTCCTTCATGCGCTCCCAGAGCTCCTCCGGGGAGAGCCCGAACTCAGCGGCGACCCTCTCGGGCTGGCGCGGCACGTAGAGGATGTTCTTGCCCTCGAAGTTGCCGCGCGCGGTCACGTCCCAGTAGCGCTCGGCTAGCGTGGCATCCTCTTCTCCGAGGACGTCCCGGATCTCCTCCGGCGTCCAGACGTAGAACTTGCCCTACTCGCCCTCGGAGTCGGCGTCTTCGGCTGAGTAGAATCCCCCATCGGGGCTCGTCATGTCGCGCACTACGTAGTCGAGGGTCTCCTCGGCGATACGTTTGTAGAACTCGTCGCCTGTAGCCTGATAAGCCTCGACGTAGAGGCGGGAGAGAAGGGCGTTGTCGTAGAGCATCTTCTCGAAGTGCGGGACGAGCCAGTACTGGTCCACGGAGTAGCGGGCGAAACCGCCGCCGAGCTGGTCGTAGATGCCCCCACTCGCCATCGCCCTCAAGGTGTCCTCGACGCCGGAGAGCGCCCCCCTGTCTCCGGTCCTGTGGTGGTGCCTCAGGAGGACCTCGAGGTTCATCGCCTGGGGGAACTTGGGCGCCCCGCCGAAACCGCCGAAGCGCCGATCCAGCTCGGACATCAAGGAGCCTGCGGCGCGATCGAGGAGCTCGGTGCCGACGGCGGTCTTCGGGAGGACGGCGCCGGTGGTCGTCTGGAGGTACTCGCGGACGCTCTCGGCGCTTCTCAGGACCTCATCGCGGCGGGTTGTGTAAGCATCGGCGAGGCTGAGGAGGACCTGCTGGAATGCGGGCAGGCCGCCCTTGGGGACGGGCGGGAAGTAGGT
>DASZKL010000365.1:0-4520 GCA_035947015.1 Rubrobacteraceae bacterium | reverse complement strand
GTCGCCCGCCGGAGCAACGACGTGACGGGTTTCGGCAAGCTGATGGATTCCATCGCCGACAAGGCTCTGATAGTCTCGATATTCTTCGCTCTGGTGGGCGAGGGCTCGATGGCCGCCTGGATGGCGGCGATCATGGTGATCCGGGAGTTCGCCGTGACGGGGTTGCGGATGGTGGCCCTCGAAGCCGGGGAGGTTATCGCCGCCAACCGCTGGGGCAAGGCGAAGATGAACGCCCAGAGCATCGCTGTCTTCATACTCCTGCTCGGCGAGCCGGGGGCGAGCGGCTGGAGGGGACTCATGGCCGAGATAGGCTGGTGGGCGATGCTGGTGGCAGTCGTGCTCACCGTGCTCTCCGGCTGGTCCTATCTAAGGGACACCCCGCGGATACTCTCCATCAACTCGAAGCGAGATCAGCGACTCTGAAACCTGTAAAATCACGCTCTATGGCGCGCGACTCGAACAATCGCTTGGGTCCGGCCGAGGTAGAGATGATCCTGCGCCGGGCCGCGGAGCTGAACGTCCGCCGCCGATCGCGGGACCCAGACGAGGCGCCCTCCATCTCCCCAGAGATCCTTGTGCAGGTGGCAGCGGCGGCCGGCATCCCCGAGCAGGAGGTGCGCCGGGCGATGTGGGACCTGGCTTCGGAGAAGACGGCGGAACCCCATACCTTCGCCTGGAAGGTCTACGGCCCTGCGCGGCTCCGTGCCGTCAGGGAGATGGAGAGGCCGCTGGAGAGGACGCGCGAATACCTCGAGTCGCTTCTGCGCCTTGAGCAGGGACTCAAGCTCCGGCGCAAGACCGAGGCCAGCTCCCTCTGGGACTCGGGAGATCTGCTCGGCGTCGTGCGCCGGACTCTGGACTTCTCCGGCCACCGGGCGCTGCTCAAGACCCAGTCGGTCGAGTTGCGGGTGGAGGAGATCGACGAGGAACGCTGCGACGCGAACCTCACGGCAGATCTATCCAACCAGCGCGGGGAGTACCTCTCACTAGGGGGCATACTCGGGGCGACGCTCGGTGTCCTGTTCGTTCTCGCCGGTTTCCAGAACCCGGTGTTCCTCCTCGGAGTTCCTCCGGCTCTCGCCGCCCCTGGCTTCGGGTTCAGGTTCGCATACCGCAGGGCGTGCCTGGAGATCCGGCGCACCCTCGAGGATCTCCTCGATGCAGCCGAAGAGGGTCCGCCGCAGGGGGAAGACGAACCCCCAGAGCGAGGCGACCGTCCGCCGGGCCAGATCCGGGGCCTCAAACCTATCCCCCGGTTCGCCCCACAACCCAAGAACGAATAGGATTTCCCGCCTCAGGTTTCGTCCACCAGCACGTCGAGCCCAAAGAGCGTGTGCTGCGCCGCCACTCTTGCGAGCACGCGAAAGATTCCTCGTCCCTGGAATCGAGGTGCCGGAACTTGGCAAGCGGACCGCCTCCGGTCCCGCGGCCGGAGAGAGGCTAGGACTCCGCGCGGAAGCCGTCGAGCACTCCGCGGGCGTACTCATGTGGATGCTTGTCGACCCACACTGCGAGAGCTCCCCGGCCCCTCTCCTGGGCCAGATAGCGCACGCTGGCGATGTCGAGCACATCGGTGCCGGCGTGGCGGCGCACGGCCTCAAGCCCCTCCAGCACTTCCTTAGGGACCCGCACCGGCTCGCGCTCGCTCATCTCCCGAACAGCCTCTTATGAATCGCTAGCGCGCCGACCATCGCTTATCCCATTTCTCTCAGGGTCGATGGGTGAATTATAGGGCTTGTGCCGTGCCCAGAGGGTACGGTCTGTGCCTCTTCTGGCACATCTACTACTCTCCGGTCGCTGACAGTCGATTGCCGAGAGCTTACTATTAGCTCATGCCCCTGAAGGTGCTAAAGGAGATCTTCGGCTTCGACTCGTTTAAACCGGGTCAGGAGGAGGCGATCCGGGCCGTCCTGGAGGGACGGGACACTCTGGCCGTCATGCCGACCGGCGGCGGCAAGAGCCTGTGCTATCAGATTCCGGCCCTCATGCAAGAGAGCCTAACGGTGATCGTCTCGCCCCTGATCTCACTGATGAAGGACCAGGTGGACTCCCTGATCCAGAGCTCGGTCGCCGACGCGGCGACGCTGCACTCGGGGCTCTCGCCGGAGGAACGCTGGGAGGTAGAACGGAGGGTGCGGACGGGAGAGACGAGGATGCTCTACGTCGCCCCAGAGCGACTGCGTTCGCTGGAGTTCGTCCTCTCGCTGCGGCGCGCGGGGGTAGGCCTCTTCGTCGTGGACGAGGCCCACTGCATATCCGAGTGGGGCCACAACTTCCGCCCGGATTACCTGTTCTTGCCTCGCGCCGTTAGGGACCTCGGGAACCCGCCGATCCTCGCCCTCACCGCCACGGCGACCCCCCGCGTCAGGGACGACATACTCCGCTCGCTCAAGATGCGCGATCCCAGGGTCGTAGTGACCAGCTTCAACCGCCCGAACCTCACGTATCGCGTTCTCTCAGCGAAGGAGAAGAAGCACAAATTGCCCCTGATCCTCGACGTCATCCGCAACTCGCAGCCGCCGGGGATCGTCTACGCGACGACCCGCAAGGAGAGTGAGGAAGTGGCGACGAGCCTGCGCCGCTCGGGAGTAAACGCCGCCGCTTACCACGCGGGGATGGGCGCTGCCGAGCGCGCGGACGTGCAGGAGCGCTTCATGACCGACGAGCTCTCTGTTGTCGTCGCCACGGTCGCCTTCGGGATGGGGGTGGACAAGCCCAACGTCAGGTTCGTGATCCACTCTAGCGTTCCGGGAAGCCTCCCCGCGTACATGCAGGAATCCGGACGCGCCGGCAGGGACGGCGAGAAGGCGCAATGCGTCATACTCTACCGGAGCGCAGACCTCGGGCGACGCAAGCGGCTGGTGACGCTGGGCACCGCAGGGGAGCAGGAGGTAGGCTCGTTCTTCCGGGCGCTATCCGAGATGGAGAACGGCGGGAGGACGAACGTCCCGCCCGGTGCCCTCTCGGCGCTCGGCGGCGTGGACCCCGAGGCCGCCGGGATCGTGCTTGGGAGCCTTGAGGAGTCGGGTTTGATCCACCGCGGCTACGACCTGTGGGCCGAGGTGGAGGTTCGCAGTCTGGGTGAGGAGCGGGAGGGCCTGCGCGAGGAGGTGGCCGCCGTGCACGCCGCGCTGCCAGGTAGCGGGACGATCGGCCTGCCGGAGCTCGCCCGCCGCGCCGGGGTGCGCCCTGCCGTCGCGCAGGGCGCCCTGTACAGGATGATGGTAGACGGGACGGCCGAGATAATCCCGCGCGGCTCGGTGGTGGACGTGAGGCTCAGAACGCCGTCGCTCGAGACTCGTAGCCGTCGCGCCATCGCAGCGAGGCTCAAGAACCGCGCCGCCGCGGCCTACGCCCAGATACGGGAGGTCGAGGCCTACGCGAACCTGAATACCTGCCGCCGCGAATACCTCCTGAGGCACTTCGGAGACATGGAGGAGGTAGCGCCCTGCGCGGGCTGCGATATCTGCCTCGGCGAAGCCGATGAGATCTCGAGATCGCCGGCCGCCCAAGAGAGGCCCACAGCGCCCGCCATGCACGAGCTAGAGCAGGCCGCCAGCGTCCGAAGCCAACCCGACGGGATCGACCGGACGCTCTTCGAGCGGCTCAAGCAGTGGAGGGGGGAGCAGGCGAGGAGGCAGCAGGTCCCCGCCTATGTGGTACTCCACAACTCCCACCTCGAGGAGATAGCGACCCGCAAGCCACAGAGCATCCACGAGCTGGGCTCCATCAAAGGCGTTGGCCTCAGGCGAGCCGCCCGCTATGGCGAGGAGCTGCTCGCGCTGGTGCAAGGCGAGCAGGTAGCCGACCGGAACGAGCATGTCGCCGGCGCCACATACCACTCGCACCTGGAGGCCGCCGACCGCCTCCTCCGTGCCGGGAGGGGCGCCGACGCCGTGCCCGAGCTGGCCCGAGCCCTGCAGCTTGGCGGCGAGGAAGCCAGGGAAGCTATAAACGAACTCTTGAAGCTGAGTACCTGACCGGCCGAAAGAAAGGAGAAGGGATGAGGCTCGGAGGAAAGAGGGTAGTCGTGCTCGTGGCCGAGGGCTTCGAGGACCTCGAGTACTGGGTGACGGTCATGCGGCTACGGGAAGAGGGGGCCGAGGTGATCTCCGTCGGACCGAGCCTGGAGCCGGTCTCGGGCAAGAACTTCCTCGAGGCCAGGGCGGACGCTACGGCTCGCGACGTCGACGCCTCAGAGCTTGACGGGGTCGTCATCCCCGGCGGCTGGGCCCCGGACAAGCTCAGGCGTTACCCCGAGATCACCGACCTCGTCAGGACCGTGCACGAGAGGGGCAAGACAATAGGCATCATCTGCCACGGCGGGCTGGTCGCGATCTCGGCCGATATAGTGGATGGTGTCAGCGCTACGGGCTCGCTCGGCATAAAAGACGACCTGGAGAACGCAGGGGCTACCTGGGTGGACAAGCCGGCCTTCCGCGAAGGTAGCCTGGTCTGGGGCCGCGTGGTCCCGGATATCCCTGCCTTCTGCCGCGAACTGGTCGCCGCGCTCGCCGAAC
>DASZKL010000364.1:0-2866 GCA_035947015.1 Rubrobacteraceae bacterium | reverse complement strand
GGCCCTGAAGAGGCGGCGGCCGAGGCGCTCGCCCGCGTGGAGGGAGCGGCGGGGTCGTACGTTGTGCACTTCGACGTGGACGTTATCGACTTCGTGGACTTCCCCGTGGCCGACGTGCCCCAGCACGACGCGGGCCTGAGGTTCGATGAGGCGATCGCGTGCCTCGAGGTGTTTGTCTCGAGCCCCAAGTTTGCGGGTCTCACGATAACCGAGTTCAACCCCGACCACGCCGACGAGGCCGGCGATCTCGCCGCGGCCTTCGTAAGGGAGGTCGCTGCTGCTCTCGGGAAGGGTCGAGACGTGTCGAACCCGGCAGGACCGTGAGCTGGAGACCGGATCATCGTGAACGGGAGGGACCAGTCGCGCCTGTGAGGAGAAAGAACCTGGCGCTAGCTCTGCTGTGCCTCGCCTCCTTCATCGCCGTGGTGGACACCACCATCGTCAGCATCGCGTTGCCTTCGATGAGGCGGGAGCTGGACTTCTCGGGCGCGGATGCGCAGTGGATCCTCAACGGCTACGCTCTCGCCTTCGGCGGTCTCCTGCTCCTTCTCGGGCGGGCGGGCGACCTGTGGGGCAGGCGCCGGCTCTTCGTGGCGGGGCTCGCCCTCTTTGCTTTGGCCTCGCTAGTCGGTGGGCTCTCCTGGGAGCCCTGGATCCTCGTCGCCGCCCGCTTCTTGCAGGGCATCGGCGCGGCGGCGTTCGTTCCGGCCTCGCTCTCGCTTTTGACTGTCGTCTTTGCGGAGGGAGAGGAGCGCAACCGCGCCATCGGCGTCTACGGCGCGATGGCGGCGCTGGGGTTCGTCGTCGGCATGGTGGGGGGAGGGGTGATCGCGCAGCTCCTGGGCTGGCGGTGGGTTCTGTTCGTCAACGTGCCCGTGGCCCTCGCGGCGCTCTTGCCCGCCCCTGTGGCCGTACCCGAGAGCCGGAACGAGAGGGCGCCGCGCTACCTGGATCTGGCCGGGGCGCTGACGGTCACCGCGGGGCTCGCCTCGCTCATCTACGCCGTCTCCGAGGTGCCAGACAGAGGCTGGATCTCCGCCGCGACGCTCGGTTTCGGTTCTTCAGGCGTGCTGCTGCTCACCCTCTTCTCGGTGGCCGAACGCCGGTCGTCGGCGCCGCTCGTACCCCTCGGGGTGCTGGGGAAGCGTGCCGTGGTCGCCCCCAACGCGGCGATCTTTCTACAGTCGATGGTCGGCATCGCCTGGCTCTACGTGCTGACGCTCTACTTCCAGGAGGTGCTGGGGCACGGCCCGCTCGCGGCCGGGCTACTCTTCTCGCCCATGACCCTCGCCTCCGTCGTCGCCGCTCCCGTCGCCGGACGGCTCGTCACGAGGTCCGGTGCGAGGATGACGGGGGCATCAGGTCTCGCGCTGGTGGCGGTGGGATTGCTCCTGATGTCGTCCATGTCTGAAAGCGGCCCCATTCTCATCGTGCTCTCGGGCATGGTTGTCGGGGAGATGGGGTTCATGTTCTCCAACGTCTCCCTGACGATCGCCGGCAGCGGGGGCACTAGCGAGCGGGGGCTGGCCGCGGGACTCCTCAATACCTCCATACAGCTCGGCAACGCGTGGGGCCTCGGGGTGGTCGCCACGCTGGTCGCGGCTGTGACGACCGTGCTCGGCGGTGAGTCGGCCGGTACCGAGGCGCTCGTCGGTGGCTTGCGGTCCGGGGTCTATGCCTGCGCGGGCTTCGCCGTCTTGGCCTTGGCCGTAGTCCTTCTGGGGCTGCCAGGGCATAGCTCGCTGGACGAACGAGAAGTACCAGAGGACGGGTAAGAGGAATGTCCGAGGCGAGAACCCCGCTCGGGCTACCCGTCAGGCGAACGGAGGGTGAAGACGGTGATCTCCGGCCTGCACAGGAAGCGCGCACGCAGGTGCACGAACCCGAGCCCCCGGTTGGTGTAGAGGATCATACCCCCCACCTCGTAGAGCCCCCTGATGTACCGCTGCGAGAAGGGCGGCAGGACCAGGCGCCTTAGCAGCGGAATGCCGATCTGACCTCCGTGCGAGTGGCCCGAGAGCTGCAAATCGAAACGCCCGGTAGCGGCGCTCACGTCGGCGAAGTCCGGCTCGTGGGCAAGGAGGATAGCCGCGCCCGGCTCCGGCAGCCTCTCGAGCACGAGGTCGAGCCGGCTCCGGCCCTCCATGACGTCGTCGATACCCGCGACGTGCAGCGCGGCGTCGCCCCGCTTCAGGGTGCTGACGTCGTTGATCAGCTCCGTGACGCCGCTCTCCCTGAGGCAACGCCGCACGAGTCTTACGTCGGCCAGATAGTCGTGGTTGCCCAGGATAGCCACGCAGCCGTCGCGCGCCCTCAAGGCGCCCAGCGCGTCGATAAGGCGTCGCGCGTCGAACTGCTCGGCGGAGTAGCTCGCAAAGTCGCCAGTTATTGCGATGAGGTCAGGCCTCTGCTCGTTTACCTTCTGCGCTATCCAGCCCACGCGCCCGGGTCTGGCCCAGTCGTCCAGGTGGAGATCTCCGAACTGCACCAGGCGGTAGCCGTCGAACTCAGGCGCGAGTCGGGGCAGGGTGAGCGTAACGTGCTTGATCTCTACCCTGCGGGTCTCCACCTCCCGAGCGTAGATAAGACAGCTTGTGCCCAGGATCGCCGTCGCCGCGGCCACCTTCCCGCGCGACGCCCTCCGAAGGATCCTCCTAGGCTTCGCCATGCCCCTGCGGAGTACCGTCTCAGATCCTCTCCAGCGCCTCCCGGATCGGGGTGTCTCCGGCCAGGATCTCGAACGTCTTGCGGTGGGTGTTGCTCATCTCGAGCGCCTCGGCGAAGGTGCGGGCCACGTCGTGGCGGGGGATCTCACCCCGCCTCCCCAAAGACTCCGCAGCCTCGATACTGCCCTTCCCCTCCTCGA
>DASZKL010000363.1:0-3791 GCA_035947015.1 Rubrobacteraceae bacterium | reverse complement strand
AGTCGGCTGCGCTGCTCGTCGTGCGGGAGGGCGGTGGCTACGGCGGCAACAACGATCGCTCTCTGGACCTGCGCGTCGACGACCACCCCGAGCCGATAAAGGAGTTGATCCGGCTCCGGGAACTCCATACCCTCTACTTCGGGGAGACGAGACCGGAGAACATCGTGCCGGTGGACGGAGATGTCAGGCAGGACGTTGCGGCATCCCTCAGACGCCTCGGATACCTCGAAGAGAACGCGGACGACGAGGTCCTACTCGACGCCCTCAGCGCCTTTATCCGGACCGAGAACTTCGAGGAGCGCGAGCAGGACCTCGTCGTCCTCTGCGTTCCCTTCGAGGTATCCGAGGCGTCTGAGGGATGCCGCAACGTCCTGCCTGACATCTCCATCCACCGGCACGATGTTCTCCGGTCTCGTCTCCCCGAAGTAGAGGGTGTGGAGTTCCCGGAGCCGGATCAACTCCTTTATCGGCTCGGGGTGGTCGTCGACGCGCAGGTCCAGGGAGCGATCGTTGTTGCCGCCGTAGCCACCGCCCTCCCGCACGACGAGCAGCGCAGCCGACTGTTTCCCCCGCGAGTCGCCGCCCGCCGCCTGTCCGGCATCCAGTGCCGTCAGGAGCCGTCCGGCGAGATCGTCGCCCGCGCTCTCGAAGGTCTTTGCCATCGCCTCGACGGTCTCTTGTCCGACGAGGATGTTGCCCTGGGCCGCGTAGGACTCGCCCGTCACGCCCCCGGCCCACTCGAAGCACTCGCTTCCGGTGAAGGTCGCTGCCCGACCCCGGGCGTCGACCACACCGACCTGTCGGTGCTCGCGCTCGTCGTCAGCGGAGATCAGGGCCTCGACCGTCTCTTCGGCGGTCTTGCCCCGAGACATCAGTTCCAAACCGCGCGGGCCGTAGTCGAAGTTTGCCATCGCCTGCGTCGCCACCGCGCCGACTCCGGCGCGGGCCCAGGGTACTATCGAGCCGACCGCGAGGAATTTCGACTGGACGGCGACGCCCAATTCCTCTGTCCCCGAATCGAAGGCGACGATGGAGAAGGTGGCGACGGTCTTTACCAACACACCTCCCTAACCGTGAGTCCGCGGATCGAGAGCTTCGCGGACGCCATCGCCGAGTAGGTTGAAGCCAAGGACGGCGAAGAAGATCGCCATCCCCGGGAAGAAGGCCATCCACCACGCCGTCGTGAGGTAGGACTGGGCCTGATAGAGCATCGAGCCCCAACTCGGCTCTCCGGGCTCCGCCCCGAGGCCGAGGTACGAGAGGGTGGCCTCGGCGATTATGGCGTAGCCCATCGCGAGCGTCGTCTGCACCAGAAGCGGCGGCAGCGAGTTCGGCAGGACGTGCCGGATCATTACCTGGAGGTTGCCCGTGCCGATGGCGCGGGCCGCTTCGACATAGTCCAGGCCGCGGACGGTGAGCACCTGCGCGCGCGTGATCCTGACGAAAGCCGGCACGAAGCCGATGCCGATGGCGATCATCGCGAAGCCCAAACCACCGCCGAGTATCGCCGCTATCACGAGCGCCAGGATCAGGAAAGGGAAGGCCTGGATGCTGTCCACGATCCGCATGACAACCCACTCGTCCCAGAAGCCCCTGAAGTAGCCGCTGACGAGGCCTACCGGCACCCCGACGAGGAGGGCGAGGCCGACCGAGATCAGGGCCGACTCGATCGAGATCCTCGACCCGTAGACCACACGGGAGAAGACGTCGCTGCCCAGCGAGTCGGTCCCCATGAGCCCCCCTTCCCCCGGCGGTTGCAGGGTTAGTCCGTAGTTTTGGGCCTTGGGGTCTGACGGCGCGATCAGGGGCGCGAAGATGGCGGTCACGATCATGACGGCGACGATGAAGAGCCCGAAGACGGCGAGCTTGTTGCGCCGGAAGCGCCGCCAGAAGCCGGCCAGCCGCCGCTCCCGGCGCGGCTCGATCGTCTGCGTCTGGGACCCCTCGCTGGTTACCGCTTCGCTCACCCTATTACTCCTTGCTGCTCAACGAGATGCGCGGGTCTATGAAGGCGTAGAGCATGTCCACGAGCACGTTCACCAGCACCACTACGAGGGTTATGACCAGCACCGTCCCCTGCACGGTGGTGAAGTCTCGCTTGAGGATCGACTCGATCACCAGGCGCCCCAGACCCGGCAGCTGGAAGACCTGCTCCGTCACGACCAGCCCGCCCAGGAGGCCGGCGATCTGCAGGCCGCTGGCGGTGACGAACGGTATGAGGGCGTTCCTGACGGCGTGGCGGATCACCACGACGCGCTTGGACAGACCCTTGGAGAAGGCGGTGCGGATGTAATCCGAGCCGAGCTGCTCCAGGAGGCTGCTCCGGAGCATCCGCGTCAACTCCCCCGACTCCCGCAGCCCCGTAGCAAATACCGGCAGGATCATGGCGCTGATGTTGGCTACTGGATCTTGAAATAGCGGCACGTAGCCGGAGGCCGGCAAAATCCCGAGGTTCACGGCGAAGATGATGATGAACATCATCCCCAGCCAGAAGTGGGGGATCGAGACTCCCCCTAACGCGAACCCGGTGCTCAGATAATCCACCCACGTGCCCCGGCGGTAGGCCGAGACGATGCCGGCGAACACCGCTATCGTGAAGCTCACGGCGAACGTGCCGAGGGCGAGCTCCAAGGTGACCGGCGCCCGTTGCATGATCAGGGTAGCGACCGGCGTCTGGTCGATCAATGACTCGCCGAGATCGCCCTGCAACACGCCCCTGAGCCACTCGACGTACTGGACCACGATCGGCTTGTCCAGGCCCAGCCGCTCCCGCATCTGATCCTTTGCCTGCTCCGAGGCCTCCGGCCCGAGGATGACCGTCGCCGGATCACCGGGGATGAGGTTTATCATCGAGAAGCAAAGCACGCTGACGATGAAGAGGATCGGCAGTGTCAGGAGCAGCCGCCGGACCAAGAATGCCATCGTCTAGCGCTCCCCGGTCTCCTCTTCCGCCGTGCTCACTCTCCCTGCTGCTTGCTCACCCCCGCGAGCCGCAGGATGCCGTCGGGGTAGGGCTCGAATCCCTGGACGGTGGGCTGCATGGCGAAGTCCGTCGTCTGGTTGTTGTGGAAGAGGTAGATGTAGGGCACGTCCTCGTGCAGGATCTCCATGACCTGGGTGTAGAGCTCCTTGCGCCTATCCCTGTCGCTGGTGCTGCGCGCTTCGCCCAGCAGCCGGTCCACCTCCGGGTTGCTGTAGCCAGAGTCGTTGAAGTCGCCGTTGGTCACCGTGAAGTCGTAGATGTTGAGGTCCGGGTCGATCCGGCCGCTCCAGCCGAGGTACAGAGCCTCGAAGTCCCCACTCGTGGAGTCCTCGAGCAGCGTCCCGAACTCGAGCTGCTCCAGCTTGACGTCGATGCCGGCGGGCTTGAGGTTGTTCTGGATGATCTGCCCGATCTGCTGGTTGATCGGGGAGGGATCTATCTTAAGGGTGAACGAGAACCCGTCCGGCTCACCTCCTTCCTCGAGCAGGGCTTTCGCCTCCTCGACGCTGCGCGGCGGGTACGCGTCGCTCTCCTCGCTGTAGGCCCAGGACTGCTCGCCGAAGGGCGAGTTGCCGGGCGTGCCGCCGACGTTCCGCAGAGCCGCCTGGACGATGGCCTCGCGGTCCACCAGCCTGTACACCGCCTGCCTGAGCGCCTTGTTGTCGAACGGCGGCTGCGTGACGTTCAGCCATATCCCCTGGTAGCCGAGCCCGGGCCTGATGGAGACGTTGTATTCTCCGCTCTCCTGCAGATCCCTGAACTCCACAACCGGGATCGAGTCTATGAGGTCGAGCTCGCCGCTCTGGAG
>DASZKL010000362.1:0-2364 GCA_035947015.1 Rubrobacteraceae bacterium | reverse complement strand
CGAGCTCCCAACTCCACCCGAACTCGTTGCCGCTCTGAGCGAGTGCCGCATGGGAGAGTGCCTCGCACTCGAAGCGACGCAGAGTCTCGACGCTTTCGACCGGCGGGTCGTCCCCCTCAGCTACCGCCCGGAAGAGCCTGTGCAGGTGAAACCGGAACCCGATGGCGCGGGCTAAGACACTGTCGGCCTCCGCGGGTCTCTCTCGACTCTTTCGTTGGAGCCGTTCGACGTCAGCTTCGAAAAGGAGTCCGACGCGGCGGCCCCAGAACGCCAGGTCCTCGTAGCCGAGGAGATGCTCCCGCTCGACCTTACCCTCTGGTGTTCCCTCCGCCGTGTTAGCGAAGTCCAGAGCGAGGTTCCCCCCGACGATGCGGAGTGACGAGATGTGGTCTGACGTTTCCACCAAAGTGCATTTTACCGGTTTACGCTAGCGATGCAACGGGTAGTGTTACCGTCATGCACAGTTATGGTGGAAACAAGGGGAAGGGCCGTCGGCGGTGGGCGGTGCTCGTGCTTCTGTGCGCGGCGGAGTTCGTGGTGGTAGGCGCACTTGCGGTCGTAGCAATAGCTCTGCCCTCCATTGGGGAGGATCTCGGGTTTTCCCGGTCCGAGCTTCAGTGGGTGATCTCGGCCTACGTCCTCGCCTTCGGCGGCTTCTTGCTGTCCGCCGGGAGGGCGGCCGACCTTTTGGGCAGGCGCCGGGTATTCGTCGTCGGGCTCGCCCTGTTTACGGGCGCCTCGCTCGCGTGCGGCCTTTCGGGGTCGGGGGCGCTGCTCGTGGCGGCTCGCGCGGCGCAGGGACTGGGCGCGGCTATAGTCACCCCTGCCGCCCTTTCCATCTTGACCGGTGCCTTCCCAGAGGGTGAGGGTCGAAGCCGGGCCGTGGGCTTCTGGACGGCTGCTCAGGCGGGCGGGGGCGCTTCGGGCTGGATCGTGGGGGGCTTCCTGACCCAGGGTCTGGGGTGGGAGTGGGTGTTCTTCGCCACGGTCCCCATAGGGGCTCTCGGCGTGCTGCTCGCCCCCATCCTGCTACGTGAGAGCAGCGACCCGTCGGCTCCTGCGAAGCTCGACGCGGCGGGCGCGACGACCGCCACTGCTGGGTTGGCGCTCTTGGTCTACGGTCTCACTCAGGCGGAGGAGGTGGGTCTTTCCTCCTGGAGCACCCCGGCCGCTTTAGGGCTATCGGCGGCGCTCATGGCGGCCTTCGTCTGGATTGAGGCCCGCGTCGCGCACCCGCTCGTGCCCCTTGGCGTCTTCCGCTCGCGCAACCTCGTAGGCTCGGATCTCGTCGCTCTCGCGTTTCAGGCCACCACCAATGCGCCGCTCCTCCTCTGCATCTTCTACCTCCAGGAGGTCGTGGGCCTACCACCGGCTCAGTCGGGGTTCGCCTTCGTACCCTTCAACCTCGCAGTTGTGGCGGGCTCTTTCTTGGGATCGCGGCTCACGAGCGGGATCGGGGCCAGGATCACCGCTGCTTCCGGTCTTTTCACGATCGCCGTAGGGGTCTTCCTTCTCACGAGGATCACCCCGGAGAGCGGCTACCCTGGCGTCCTGCTGCCGGGGTTCGTGTTGATGGGTCTGGGCGTGGGTCTCTCGGCAGTAGCCTCGACGACCGGCGGTACCTCGGCGCTCGACAACGAGAAGCAGGGGCTGGCTTCGGGGCTCCTGAACGCCTCCGCCGAGGTGGGCTACGTGCTGGGTCTCGCCGTGCTAGTCCCCCTCTCCGCCGCCCGAACGGACTCTGTGGCAGGTGATGTCGCGCACCCTCCGGACGCAGCCCTGGTCGAGGGCTTCAGGTGGGCGTTCTACACCGGCGCGGCACTGGCTGTCCTCGGCGCGCTTATCGCCTTGATCCTGATACGCGCCAAAGCTAGCGGCGCCAGTGAATCTCACGCCCCCGACAGGAGCAACAGTCAGTGAACTTATCCTTCTGGGGGCAAGGTTTGCCTCGCCCCACACTCGTGTGTCAGGTGGCGGTGTCCTGCGTGAGCTCGAGGGACGCACCGGCGGTGGTCTCGTGGCACCCGCGCGGTCACAGGCGTACACCTTCCCAGGCCAAGTCTTTAGCGCTCTGGTTGGATACCTCGTGGTGGAAGAGCACCCGGGCATCACCCTCGGTCAGCAGAGCGCGGAACCTCGGCTCAGAGTGTGTGTAGTTTCGGAACGTTGATGACCACTCAAGGACCCCGCGGAGTAGCTTCCTCCTTGTGCTGACGGAACTTCTGGGAACACTCCTTCCACGAGCTTCGGTAAATGGACCTTTCAGGTTCGCCTCATACGGTGATGATGACTTTTCCTCGAGCGCGTCCCTCTTCAAGATAGCGGATGGCCTCGGGCACATCGGCTGGTCGAAGCGGCATCTAC
>DASZKL010000361.1:0-2992 GCA_035947015.1 Rubrobacteraceae bacterium | reverse complement strand
TAGAGGGCGAAGGGAAGAGCGGCTAAAGAGATGAGCACACCCCACAAGGAGAGTGCTCCCAAAGAGAGTGGACCTCCAAAGAGTTCACCAAACGATCTCATGAGCAGTGGGTAGAGCGGAAAGAAGGCGGTCGAGGCGTCGGTAGTGTACCCATCTGCCGCGATCGACGAGTACCAGGCCCCGTCCCAGCGGGCCCAGATGTTCAGCGTCCCGAGCGGCACGTCGGGGGTCTGCCAATAGAACGGTCCCACAGGCAAATAGGCGCCGAACATGGCCCCGGCCATAAGGTAGAAGAGGCGGCTCGTGATGCATGCCAGCAGCACGAACAGGAGGCCGTCGTTTCGAGCATCCTTGCCCGCCTCGCGTTTCGCTGCCGAGGTCTCAGCGACCTCGGGGGCCGGATCCTTGGCGCTCGGTTTGTCCTCGGGGACCTGCACCTTCCCTCCGCCACGCTCGGGGCCTCCTGCTACGGCACGGAATTGTACTGTACCTGACAGCCTGGGACCTCGTTGGACCACCAAGTTCTCGTTCGGAGGCTCAGACCCCATCCTCTTCCCGCGCTCCCAATCCTATGCCAGATCGCAGCGCCGGGTTCGCATCCATCTCAGGGGACCGGCACGCACGTTCGCGGGGCACAGATCTGACGATGACCAGGTAGGGCCGGGGTGCAAATCGTCCGCGGAGCGAGGCGCCAGAACGTGAGCGCCATATGATATCTTCCTCATCGGTGAAATTGTCTTTCGACGATAAGAAGCGTTACCTGAGGGTAGGCGCGGTCCTCGCCGGCATTGGGATCACGCTTTTCGTGCTGGTCCTCTACTTGAGGACGCTGGCGCCGACCGTCCTGTACCTCGAGTCGCCCCTGCTGCTCGACGCGGCGATGCTCCAGATGCAGGTCTGCGTGCTCGGCATCACGCACCCCACCGGCTACCCGACCTACCTGATGCTGTCGCACCTCTTCACGTACCTGCCATTCGGCGACTGCGCCTACCGCGTCAACCTCGCCTCCGCCGTCTACGCCGCCCTCGCCGTGTCCGTGGTCTACGCCGCGGGCTTGCTCCTGAGCAGGCGACCGACGGCGGCCGCGATCGCCGCCCTGGCCTTCGGGCTCGGTGCGACCTTCTGGTCTCAGGCCGTTATCGCCGAGGTCTACACCCTGAACGCGCTGTTCGTGGCCCTCACCCTCCTCACCCTACTCCTGTGGCGAGAGCGTCGGAGGGACCGCTACCTTCTGCTCTCCGCATTTCTGGTTGGGATGTCTATGACAAACCACCTCACAAGCGGGCTGCTCCTCCCGGCGAGCATCCTCTTCGTGGCCCTCGTGGACCGGCGCAAGCTCGTGGACGCGAGGCTAGCTCTGAAGGGCGTCGGACTCTTCCTGCTGGGGCTCACGCCCTACCTCTACCTCCCGATACGGGCCGCGACGGGCGCGCCATTCAAAGCGAACAACCCGACGAACTTCGAGCGCTTCTGGTATATGGTCAGCGGGGGGAACTTGCGCGGCTCGTTCTTCGCCTTCGGGCCCGCAGAGCAGCTCGACCGGCTTGCGTTCTACTGGGGGTACCTCGTGGACGACTTCCACTGGGGTCTGGTAGCGGCCGCGATCATCGGCTTCGTGGCCCTGATCGTGTGGGACCGCGCCGCGGCGGCGCTCCTCGGATTCCTGTTCTTCGGATGGCTCTTTCACGCCATCGGGAACAATATCCCGGACATCCAACTGTACTTCATCCCCACCTACCTGGTGCTCGCTCTCGCGATGGCCGTGGGGCTGGGGCTCCTGCTCACGGAGGCGCAGAACCTGCTCGCCAGGTTCCCGAGGGCCCCGAAGGGGGTGGTCCTTGGCGTGCTCTTGGTGGCGCTCCTTCTCCTGCCACTGCTCGGCCTCGGGGAGGCCTACGCGAGAAACGATATGAGCGATGATTACCGGGGGCGTGAGCTTCTGGAAGACGTCGTCGAGAACGTCAAGCCGAACGCGACAGTCCTGCACCACAGGAGCAACCTGTGGTACATGGTGCTGATCGAGAAGCGGCGCCGGGATCTGACCCTCGTCGATCCCTTCTACCACAACAAGAACGTCAGCTACGCCGACATCGTCTGGCCCGCTGATGTGGATCTCGCGACCGCGAACCGCCGCTATGGGACCGACGACTTCACGGGGATCACCGCGGCGAAGAAGGCGACGGAGAACGGTCCGGTCTACATCTACCACGACGGCGAGATCGACCGCCGTGGCTTCCGCGAGGCCGGGTTCCGCATCGTCCACGTTGAAGGGATCCTCTACGAGTTGGTTCCACCGCGCGGTGGACCTCACAGCGGGGAGAAAGGCGCTTCCTAGAGAGGATCCCTTCCAAGCAAAGGGTTCGGACCGTTCCGAGCGAGGGCCCTCAAAGGCGTCAGTTATCGTCCTCTGCTGCGCGGCACTCATCCCCGGCGCAATCGCGCAGGGAATCGAGCCAGCCTTCGAGCCGCCATAGGTGCTCGAGCCCTGTTTCCTTGTACACGTTGTTCAGCTCGTAAGGGTCCTCGCGCAGGTCGTAGAGCTCGCTCTCCCCGGTCTCGTACTCCACGTACATGCGGTCTTCCGTCCTTACGGCCACGAGACCGGGACGGCCCGCGTCCTTGAGCGGCGCCTCGTCCAAGGGGGAGGAACGGCGCGTGTCCTCCGGGGGCTGCGTATCGCCGGTCAACAGCGGCACTACCGAACTGTCATCGACCGACGGCGGCACCTCGGCCGACTCCGCCATGGCCTCCACGAGGAAGGCCCGCCGCCAATCGTCAGGGGGGTCATCCGTCAGCAAGGGCGTGAGCGAGCGCCCGTCCACGAAGGACGGGACGTCGGCTCCGGCTAGCTCGGCGAAGGTTGGCGCGAGGTCGTTGTTCAGCACAAGTTGTTCCAGCTTCCTACCCTCGGGCACGCCAGGGCCGCGCACGATCAAGGGCACCCTTATGTCCTCCTCGTATGCGGTCCATTTCCCTGAGGTCAGGCGGTGGG
>DASZKL010000360.1:0-8755 GCA_035947015.1 Rubrobacteraceae bacterium | reverse complement strand
GGGAAATCTTCGTGCTGAACCTGGAGAGTGGTCAGAGACGCAACCTCACCAACGACAGGACAGAGAATTACGACACCCTCCCGAGTTGGTCTCCAGACGGCACCAGGCTCGTCTTTGAGAGCAGCAGCCACGTCGAAGAATACGGTTATCGCGACAGGATCTACACGATGGACGCCTCAGACGGCTCCGACAGACGACTACTGGCCCAAGCTTTAAGTGAATTCGGTGCGGGCGTAACCTTTAGTGGCACCACCTACTCGCCGGATGGCAAAAAGATAGCTTACTTGCAGACGGCCTTCGTTTCGGACGACGCCAATCCCAGGCTTTACAAGATGAACGCCTCCGATGGCTCCAATAAGCAGCTTATCTACAAGGCCGTTAAGGGGGAGCCCGGAGACCCATATGGCGACGCCGCCCTTAGGTCCCCTGACTGGGGAGTGCAAGTGCCGCGATAGAGCCCACCTCGGCCAGCACGTCCGCTAGGCCACCGGCTTCCATCAGCAAGCCCACCGCAAAGAGGTTCCAAGCGTACTCTAGGTACAGACGGGAGCTCTCTTGTAGCCTGGCGTTGCAGCTCCCCGGCCCTTTTGCGTTTAGGACTCATAGTTGCGAGGGTAACTTGTCCCACAGGGAAGAGACGAGAAGGTGGTAGCGCATGCCTCAAGGAACTGTGAAGTGGTTCAACCAAGAGAAGGGCTACGGCTTCATCACGCCAGACGAGGGGGGCGATGACGTATTCGTGCACTATACAGGCATAGCTGGCGAGGGGTTCAAGTCCCTCGAAGAAGGCGAGAAGGTGACCTACGAGGTAACCCAGGGCAGGAGGGGCTTGCAAGCGAGTAACGTCTCCAAGGCGTAGGCTGAAGCCACGCTGACCTTGTGCCGGGTCCTAGAAGGGATCTCGGACTTTACGCTATATCCTTCGGGGGCGTCGAAACGCGGGGAGGAGGTGAAGCGTGCTTCGGCTGCTAATTGCCATCGCGGTGATAGTCGTCCTGGTCATAATCATCCTACGATTCATCTGAGAAGCGGTATCGTGCGTGGACCGGGGTCCTAGGGGGCCTGGGCCTTTTCTCTTGGTTGATATCATCACCTAGGGCTGGGGGCTCTCTTGTAGCCTAGCGTTGCCGCACCCCAGCCCTTCTTCGTGCTCACCATCCAGCTCACATGAACCAACAAAAATCACTCATTTGGGGGATGTGCTCCATGACGCAAGACGGGTAAGCTACCCCCGTAACGTTGCAGGGGCGTAGTGTTTGCTCTGGGCTCCGCCCCACCACATAGAGCAAGGGAGAGTGAGCAGTATGTTGAGGAGCATCGTGGGCAAACTAATGTCTGTAGGAAGGACCGCCTCTGCGGGGATTGGGCTAGTGCTCGTGCTAGCCCTGATAGTAGGGGCGGCTTATATGGCGTACATTTCCAATGGACACCCCTTCTCCTCTACTAAAGGCACCACCCTGAACGCAGAAAAGCTGGAGGACCTGCACCCCGTCGCCTCACTTACCGGGGACGCCACAGCGTTTCAGGGCAAGGCAAACATCGCGCCAGGCAGTAAGGCTACCTTCCTCATCCTCTCCCAACCTCGCCTCAGGCTTACCTACGTCTGCCCAGCCGACCTGTCGGACATGGGAGACGTAATCCTTAGAAACACGGGGACTAGCGCTTTGAACGTGATGTCCGAGAGAGAAGGCAGTCCCGCCAATACCCAATATGATTTGCTCGCTCCAGGCGACGCTAAGTCTAGGCCTCCGGAGGTCACAGGGGACCACATCACCTTCCAGGCGCAGGGCCAAGCCGTGGCGACCATAGATGTATTCAGCGTCCATCGCACGACGGCGGGGGGATTCAGTACGAATGACTGTCACGTTCAGGCTCAGGCGCTGGTCACAACGAGCTGAGGAGAGCTACAAGCTGAATACAGCGAGACCTTAGGTCGGGGCGCTCTCTTGCTAAGGATACCCCCTACCCTTGACTCTCTGGGTGCAACCAAAATGGAGTTCTTGGTGTCTTACGTGTAAGGCTCGGGCGTCAGGGAGGCAAAGCTGCCTGTTCCTGCCATGGACCTTGTCTTGAGGATTGGCCTAAGCACCCGGGCCCGTTGCGCTGGGCCAACAAGGTGGGCCTTGTGAGTCCCGCCATCGGTCTAGTAGTGGAGTATCTGCGAAAGAAAAATGCTTGGAGAGTCGCATTTCGGGGAATGAAGCGCTCTAGGCAACCCAGGTGTGAGGAGGAAACGTGAACACTACGACCTTGATCATCATCATAGTGGTGGCGGTAGTCGTCATCGTGCTGCTGGCGATCTACTTCGTCTCGCGGCGCAGGCAGGCGCAGCGTAGTGAGGAGCAGCGGGAGCGAACGAGGGAAGAATTCGGGAGCGAGTACGAGCGAACCGCGCAGGAAAGGGACTCCGAGGAGGAGGCCGAGAAGGAGCTTCGTGAGCGCCGCGGGCAGGTTGAGCGTCAGGTTGAGCCACTCTCCGAGGAGAGCCGCCAGCGCTACGAGGAGCGGTGGGGCGAGGTCGAGCGGGTCTTCGTGGACAATCCCGAACGCTCCATCGAGCTGGCCGACCGAACGGTCTCGGAGATCCTCGAGGAGCGCAACTTCGTCGCTGACCCGGCCCAGAGCGGGGAAGACACCGAGCGCAGCCTCGCGGTCATGCACCCGGACGTCGCCGACGACTACCGAGAGGCCAGGGGCATCCGCGCCGACGTGGTCGCGGGTGCGGACAGGTTTTCGGGAGAGACCTCGGAAGAGGAGACAACGGAGGAGTTGCGCCAGGCCATCCGCAAGTACCGCGCGGTCTACCAACGGCTCGTGCGCGGTTGACGAGGTCCAGCAAGACTCTTTCGCTTCCGCAGGCTTGCGGTCTTCGCCCTGGCGCTAGCCGGGCGCGGCGACTGTGTAGAATGGTGGGCGTACGCTCGGGAACGGTTGTGGGGGTTGTGTGCTATGGCGGAGAATCTGGTCACCAAGATCCTCGAGGATCACATGGTCGGCGGGTCGCTCGAACCCGATGAAGAGGTGGGACTAAGAATAGACCAGACGCTGTTGCAAGACGCGACAGGCACGATGGCCTGCCTGCAGTTCGAGCGGATGGGGGTTGACAGGGTCCAGGTGCCCTTCGCCGTCCAGTACGTGGACCACAACATTATCCAGCTCGACTTCAAGAACCCCGATGACCACCGCTTTCTGCAGGCGTTCGCCGCCAAGTACGGTATGTATTACTCGCGGCCAGGGAACGGCATCTGCCACTACCTTCACGTCGAGCGCTTCGCCAGGCCAGGGACGACCCTGATCGGGGCCGACTCCCACACTACCTCCTCTGGTGCCCTGGGGGCGATAGCCATCGGCGCCGGCGGCCTCGACGTGGCGCTGGTCATGGCCGGCCAGCCATTCCAGACCCCTGCGCCCAAGGTGGTCGGCGTAGAGCTGACGGGGGATCTCCCGGAGTGGGTGACGCCCAAGGACGTGATCCTGGATCTCCTGCGGAGGCGCGGCGTCAGGGGTGGCCTCGGCCGCATCTTCGAGTTCCACGGGCCCGGCGTGGCGAACATAGACGTGACGGGTCGGACGACGATCTGCAACATGATCGCCGAGCTCGGCGCGACCGCCGGCGTCTTTCCTTCCGACGAGCGCACGAAAGAGTGGCTTGAAGCCCAGCAGCGCCCTGACGACTTCGTCGAGCTCTCCGCCGACGAGGGTGCAGAGTACGACGAGCGCGAGCACATCGAGCTCGACAAATTGGAACCCCTCATAGCCAAGCCGCACTCGCCCGGCAACGTAGTCCCGGTGAGCGAGGTCGCCGGCACGAAGGTGGCGCAGGTGTGCATAGGCAGCTCGGTCAACTCGGGCTTCGACGACCTCGCGATCGCGGCGGCTGTGCTGAGGGACGAGACGGTCTACCCCGGGCTCGTGATGACCGTGACACCGGGGAGCAGGCAGATCCTTGACTCCATCGCCCAGACAGGCGTGTACTCCGACCTGGTGCGTGCCGGCGCGAGGATGCTCGAGCCGGTGTGCGGCCCCTGCGTAGGAATGGGTCAGGCGCCACCCTCCGATTCTGTCAGCGTGAGGACTTTCAACCGCAACTTCCCCGGTCGTTCCGGGACCCAGACGGATCAGGTCTACCTCACTACACCGACCGTCGCGGCGGTTACCGCTCTGCGCGGCGTCATAACGGATCCGCGGGAGCTCGGGGAGTATCCGGAGCTGCCCAAAGCCCCCGCGAACCCGGCGGTTGACGACCGTCAGATCCTCGACCCGGCACCCCCTGAGGAGGCCTCGGGCATAGAGATCCCGCGCGGGCCGAACATCAAGCCGCCGCCCGAGGCCCCGGAGCTGCCGGACTCGCTCGAAGGAACGGTGACCATCGCGGTCGAGGATGACATTTCGACAGGTGACCTGGCGCCCGACGGGGTAGAGGTGATGTCGTTCCGCTCGAACGTGCCGGAGATCGCCAGGTTCACCTTCCGGCGCTTCGACCCCGAGTATCACAAGAAGGCCAAGGAGATGGCGCCGGGCTTCATCGTGGGCGGACACAATTACGGCCAGGGCTCGAGCCGGGAGCACGCGGCTCTAGCCCCGCTACACCTCGGCATCCGCGCCGTGATCGCCAAGAGCTTTGCCCGCATCCACCGCAGGAACCTCATCTCCCAGGGCATATTGCCTTTGCGTTTCAAGGACGAATCTGACTACGAGCGCTTCGAGCAGGGACAGACTTGGAACCTGCCGGACCTCCGGCAGCACCTGGAGAGCGGCGACGTGGAGATCCCGGCCAGCACTGACGGAACCGAGGTCACGCTGCTGGCCGAGTACTCGCAACGCGAGCGCGACGTGCTGCTGTCCGGAGGTATCCTGCGCCAGTTGCGTGAAAAAGAAGACAGACAACCCGATGCTCCCCGCCGGGTCTCAGGAGAGGCCGAACGGTAGGAGAGATCAGCTCCTTTTCTCTGGCCGCTCGCTGACTGCCTGCGGTGGATCGTCTCTCCCCGGCCGCAGGGCGGTGAGAAGTAGGATCGCGACTCCAACGGTTATGGCGGCGTCGGCGGCGTTGAAGACGTACCAGAATGAGAAGTGGACGTAGTCGGTCACCTCTCCGGTTGTCAGGCGGTCGAGCAGGTTGCCAGCAGCCCCGCCCAGTATTAGGCCGCACGCCAGGGTCGTTAGCGTGGCGCCACGCCCTGCCAGGAGCATCCAGAGCACGAGCCCCACAGCCACGGCGCTGCCTATAAGCAATACCAACGGGCTCCCGCCCAAGATTCCGAACGCGCCGCCATCGTTCCTTATGTGGGTGATGCTGAGGAAACCCGGGATCACGGTGATGCTCTCGCCGGGACTCATAGAATTCTCCACAAAGGCTTTGAGGCCCTGATCGAGGACAAAGACCGCCAGGGCTAGTCCGAGGGCAGCGAGCAAGCCCGTCCGGCTGCTCGCCGCGGCGTGCTCCTTCTGGGGCGGGGGATTCTCCACGGTAGGGGTGATCCTAGCACACGCCGACCTACGGCCGTCCCGTCAGCATCTCAGCTTGCCGCCGTTGGGCTCTTACCTCTGCAGCGCTCTGCGCGAAGGCTTCCCGATAGAAGCATTGGTGGGCACCGCGGAGCAACGAGCCGCTTCACCTGGCTGACAAGCTGCCCTTAGGGCAGCGTGCAGAAGACCTGCCGGAAGATACCAGCCGAGCGCGAGTGAGAAAGCCGGCTATCATTTCCGGTACAAGAGGAGGTGCGCAGAAGATGTTCGATTTCGCAGTCGTCGGTGGGGGGATCGTTGGTCTCTCGAGTGCCGTGGCCCTGGGTAAGCGTCATCGGGGGGCTCGCATACTCGTTGTTGAGAAAGAGCCAGCCCTTGCCTGGCACCAGACCGGGCATAACAGCGGGGTCATTCACAGCGGAATCTACTACAAGCCTGGGAGCCTCAAGGCCCGGTTCTCCAAGGCAGGAGGTGCCGCGCTCGTCGAGTTCTGCCGGCAGCACGACATTGCGTGCGAGATCTGCGGTAAGGTCATAGTCGCGACCGAACCCGCAGAGCTGACGCAACTCGACAACCTCTACGAGCGAGGGCGCGAGAACGGGCTTGCGGTGGAGAAGATAGGGCCCACAGAGCTCAAAGAAGTGGAGCCCCACGCGACGGGGCTCGCGGCTATCAGGGTGCCGAGCGCCGGGATCGTGGACTACGTCGAGGTAGCCCGGGCCTTCGCCCGGATTGTCGAGGAGCAGGGAGGAGAGATACGGACGAGCACCAGGGTCGAGAGCATCTCGGAGACCAGCGAGGGGGTCGAGGTAGGCACTAATCGCGGGACCTTTCAGACCCGCAAGCTCGTCAACTGCGCCGGCCTTTACAGCGACCACCTCGCCGAGTTGAGCGGCGTGGACCCCGGCATGAAGATCGTGCCGTTCCGCGGGGAGTACTACGAGCTCGTCCCCGAGAAACGGCACTTGGTGCAAAATCTCATCTACCCGGTCCCCAACCCGAACTTCCCGTTCCTCGGGGTTCACTTCACCCGCACGGTCCACGGCGGCGTAGAGGCCGGTCCGAACGCGGTCTTGGGCCTCGCCCGCGAGGGCTACAAGAAAACGGACATCAACCCAAGGGAGCTGGCCGCGATTCTGTCCTACCCAGCCTTCTGGAAGCTCGCGGGTAAGAACTGGCGCATGGGGATCGAGGAAATCAAGCGCTCGTTCAGCAAAGGGGCCTTTGTGCGGAGCCTCAAGCGGCTCGTGCCGGAGATAAGGGAGGAAGATCTCTACCCTGTCTCAGCGGGGGTGCGAGCCCAAGCGATGATGAAGGATGGGAGGTTCATCGACGACTTCCTGATAGTCGAAGGCAAGAATTCCTTACACGTCCTCAACGCCCCCTCACCGGCGGCCACTGCCTCTATCCCGATAGGCGAGGCAATCGCCGAACGCGTCCCGCCGCCCCAGGGATGGAGGGCTTAGGGATGCGGCTGCCCATCTTGCAGAGTCTCGGGGTCACGGCGAAGAGCGGATAATAAACTCTTTGCCTACCTCCCCTTCGCTCGTACCCACGGCCGGGGAGGCGCTGGCCAAGAAGCACGGCCGGCTGGTCCCCGAGGCTTGGACGTGTTACCACCAAGGTGCGGTTTACTCAGCCTCGGACTAAACTTCGAGAAGTGAGACGGATCTGCGATTCATGAGGGGTAGAATCGTCGCGTTGCGGCGACCGCGGTGGAGGCTCAAGGTCGGCCACACGTCAGAGTGGCGAGACTGAGGTTCCCGTGCTCAGGACTGTCGAAGCCACGCGCTACGTGACACCCCTGCGGGAGGGTGGATCTTTGCCTGCGGTCGTCGAGGCCGACGACCTCGGAACCTACGTCTTGAAGTTTCGGGGTGCCGGCCAGGGACGCAAGGCGCTGGTCGCGGAGATATTGGCGGGTGAGATCGCGCGCACCTTGGGGTTGCTCGTGCCGGAGATCGTGCTCGTAAATCTCGACCCGGAACTCGCCCGCGCCGAGCCCGACGCGGAGATACAGGACCTCATCCGGGCGAGCGCAGGGCTGAACCTGGCGCTCGACTACCTACCTGGCTCTCTGGGCTTCGACCCCCTCGTGGAGCCGCCCGGACGGAAGCTCGCCTCCCGCATCCTGTGGTTCGACGCTCTTGTGACCAACGTGGATCGCACCCCGCGCAACCCGAACCTCCTCACGTGGCACGGCCGGTTATGGCTAATAGATCACGGAGCCTCACTTTACTTTCACCACGCCTGGAGAAACTGGAGGGAAGCGAGCAAACGACCGTTCGTCGCCCGCGACCACGTGTTGCTGCCATTCGTCGGCGCTATCCCCGAGGCCGACGCGGCGCTGGCTCCCCGGCTCACGGAGCAAGTTCTGCGCGAGATCGTTGACCTCGTGCCCGAGGAGTGGCTGCGAGACGAGCACGGGTTCGCCCGAAGTGCAGCGGTACGCGCCGCCTACGTTGAGTTCCTCTCGAGCCGCCTCGAGGAGCCGCGCGGGTGGGTTCGGTACCTGGAGGAGACCCGTGGATAAGCCTTTCGAGTACGCCGTCTTGAGGGTGGTTCCGCGCGTGGAACGCGGGGAGTTCATCAACGCGGGGGTGGTGCTCTACTGCAAGGCGGAGAGGTTCCTCGGGGCGCGGGTGCACCTTGACCCCGACCGCCTGAGGGTCATCGACCCCGACGCAGACATCGAGGCCCTGCGAGCCCATCTGGAGGCCGTCCACCCGGTGTGCGCGGGCGGCCCTGGAGCGGGTGCCGTGGGACATCTACCACAGGGGGAGCGTTTCGGGTGGTTGGTCGCGCCGCGCAGCACCGTCGTGCAGCCTTCGCCCGTGCACACGGGGCTGACCGACGACCCGGAGGCAGAGCTGGAGCGTCTACTGCGGATCATGGTCCTCCCACCGGACTAGAGAGGACGGTTGCATAGACCGCGTGTAGGGTCAGAAGCCGTCGCCTCTGCGGCGTTAGCTCTTCTAGACGGGATCTCCGATGCCCCCCGAGCAGGTGGCCCCGGGCTCGGGGGTCTGGGGACCCTGGCTGTAGGCCCCGATAAACCGTTCGAGATTAGAATCCTCGGCGCTCTCCAGCGTCAACTGTTTGCCCCAGGCGGAGGCTACCACCGGGGAGGGGAGGTCCGGATAGGGGCTGGCGAGCACGTAGCGGTTGCTCTGGGCCAGATCCTGCAGGCGTTCTATCTCGTCCTGGGGGAGGTCTGGGCTGTAGGTGATCCAGACCGCCCCGTGCTCGAGAGAGTGGACGGCTGTCTCGTTGCGTATGGGTTCGT
>DASZKL010000359.1:0-3441 GCA_035947015.1 Rubrobacteraceae bacterium | reverse complement strand
CTCGGGATCCCAGCCGGAGAGAAGACCGTGACACAGCGCCCCTCCGAAGGCGTCCCCGGCCCCTAGCCCGTTCACGATCTCCACCTCTATCGGTTGCGCCTCGGCTACACCTTCCGCCGTCCTGGCGAGCACCCCCTCGGGACCCCTCTTGACGACCGCGAGATCCAGGCCAAGACCTAGCAGCGCCTCCGAAGCCTCGGACGGATCGCTGGTGCCGACTGCTACCTCGACCTCTTCCTGGTTACCCACCGCCACTGTCGCGTACTGGAGCCCCTCACGGTAGAAGCGCTCGGTCTCATCCCTCGACGCCCACAACATTGGACGGTAGTCGAGGTCGAAGACGGTGATGCCCTCCGAACGCCGCTCGAGGGCGGCGAGCGTTGTGCTCCGGCTCGGTTCGTCGGAGAGCCCCGTGCCAGTCATCCAGAAGAGCGGCACCGCAGCGATCGCCTCAAGGTCAAGGTCGCCCGCGCGGATGTTGATGTCAGGGGCCTTCGGTTGCCTGTAGAACAGTATCGGGAAGTCGTCGGGCGGAAAGATCTCGCAGAAGGCCAGGGGTGTGCGCAGGTCAGGATCTGTGCTCACCCAGCGCGGGTCAACCCCGAACCCTTCGAGCGCGGCTCGAACGTACTCTCCGAAACCGTCGTCTCCTACCCTTGTGATCACCGCGGACCTGTGGCCGAGCCGGGCCGCGGCGACAGCCACGTTCGTCGCGCTGCCGCCGAGCGACTTCGCGAAGGTCTTCACCTCAGGCAGGGAGACACCGATCTGCTCGGGGTACAGATCGACGCTCACCCTTCCTATCGTGATGACCTCGAGCTCGCTCATACGGGTCCCGAATCCCTTCCTGGCTCGAGCTTGCTCTGCACGAAAGCCAGGCTCCTGCGCACGTTCTCGATGGGTCCCTGTCCCTCCTCCGGCTCGCCGTCGAGCATGATGTCCTGTTCGAGGACGTACCAGCCCCGGTACGCCGAGCCCTCGAGGAGCTCGATTACGCGCCCGGCATCAACGTCCCCGTCTCCGAGCGGCTTGAACACACCCCCTCGCACGGCCTTTTCGTAGCCAAGCTCACCGGCCGCTACCTGCTCGGCGAGGCGCCAATCGACGTCTTTGAGGTGTACGATGCCAACCCGACCGGCCGCCCTCTCGGCCACCCTCACAGGATCGTAGCCCCCGAGCATCAGGTGCCCGGTGTCCAGGCACAGCGCCGTCTCGCAACCTTCTAGGAGGTGCTCCACGTGATGCCGGCGTTCGATCATGGTGCCGAAATGGGGATGCACCGCAACGGTGAGGCCGTGCCTGGCGCCGATCTCATCCACAGCAGCGAGTCCCTCGAACAACTCCCCCCATGAGCCTTCGTCCAGCTCCTCTGCCTCCTCGTAGCCCTCCCGTCCGGTGGAGGCCGCCACTATAAGCACCTCGCCGCCGGCAGCGGCGAGGTAATTCGCCTGCCGCTCGACCGCGGTGACCTCGCCCTCGCGCTGTTTGGCGCGGTGCAGCACGACGGGCACGAATCCCCCTACCAGCCCCAGAGCGTGCTCTCGGAGCACGCGCGTGGCGTCGGCAGCATCCCTCGGAAGAAAGCCTTCGGGGCCCGCCTCGATCGCCGTCAGGCCGAGCGAAGCCGCCTCGCCGAGCACCCGTTCGGCGGCAATCTGGTGGCCCCATCCCGGCACCTCGTTGACTCCCCAGGACACGGGGGCACCCGCCACGCGGGAAGCCATGCGGTTCACCCGATCTCCTTAAGCGATATCGGACGATCCTCGGCTATCGAGACCTCCGCCGCTATGGCGATCCGGAGCGCTTCCAGAGAGTCTCGCGCCGTGCAAGGGTTATCGGCACGACCGCTCACCACATCGATGAAATGGGCCAACTCCTCCCGATAAGCCTGCTCGAACCGTACCAGAAAACCAGGGTAAGGTGGACCCTCGAGAGGGACGACCCCCGGCTCCACGGAGCGTAGCGGCGTACGCTCGTCCAGGCCGACGCACACGCTGTCCTCCGACCCGAAGATCTCCATGCGAACGTCGTATCCGACAGGATCGTGGCGGCTGCCGGTCAGGACCACCAGTACACCGTCAGACATCTTGATCACGGCTGCGGAGGTGTCGTAGTCCTCGTACTTGGCGAACTCGTCGAACTTTCGCACGCTCCCCCGGGCGAACACCTCCTCCGCCTCGCTCCCGGTCAGCCAGCGCAATACGTCGAACTCGTGGATGTGCAGGTCCCTGAAGATGCCCCCGGAATAAGGGATGTACCCCTCGGGCGGCGGTTCGTGATCGTGCCCGAACATGTGTATCGAGTATAGCGTCCCCAAAGCGCCGGCATCCAGGAGGCGCTTCGCCTCCCTGTATCCGGCGTCGAACCGCCTCATGAACCCGACCTGGAGAATCGCCGCAGAGGCCTCCACGCGGTCCACGATCGCCACCGTCTCCTCGTAGCCCAACGCGACCGGCTTCTCGCAGAACGTCGGCAACCCTTCGTCCAGGCAGGCGTTAATCAGGTCCGCGTGGGCCGAAGTCGCGGCGGCTATGGTCACCGCGTCGGGCCTCGAACCGATGACTTCTTCTATGGTCCCGGATCTCCCCCCCACCTCTTTCGCAACCGCCGCCGCACGTCCGGCGTCGAGATCTCCGACCACGAGCTCATCGACGTCTTCGTGCTTGGCGAGAACCCCGGCGTGAAAGGCACCTATGCGCCCGGCTCCTAGCAGTCCCACCCTCATGCGAACGACCCCTGGCTGCTATCCGCAATATACATCTCACCCCGGCTTGGAACATTCCAAGCGGGTAGGAGCATATATACAGGGCGAGCGCGTTGTCAAGCGCGTTCTCTCTCTGAGGCATGGCCTGTCCCGTTGGCGAGTCGGTGGCGACCTCCTCACTGTTGACACGGGTGCCGGGAGTGAGTAGCATCCGCGGCAGGGGTATTGGAACGATCCAGGGAGGGTGCTCGAGGGTGGAGCAACCTGCGGGTCAGGGGCGTTTGGGGATCATGCAGAAAGCATCCTGTCAGCTCGTAGGGTCTCGCCGGGCCGACGAGGGGACGACATGAGTTCCGTTGACGGGCGGATCGCGGGGTCGCGGTCGATCCTGGGCTCGGAGAGGTCGCTCAGATGGGCCCTCACGCTCATAAGGCTCGGTCCTGGCATCATCCTGTTGCTCCTCATCTTGACGTTCAATCTCCTAAGCCCTGTGTTCCTTACAGTGCAGAACTTCTCCAACATCGCCGCCCAGTCGTCGGTGCTCGCCGTTCTTGCGATAGGCCAGCTCTTCGTGATCCTGGTAGCCGGCATCGATCTCTCGGTCGGGTCGGTGCTGGCGCTGTCGACGGTGACCGGGGCCCTGGTCTTCACGTGGAACCAGGATCTCGGTGGGCTGCTCAGCTTTCTCACCATCCTACTGACGGGTCTCGTCGCGGGACTCTTCAACGGGTTCATGC
>DASZKL010000358.1:0-4840 GCA_035947015.1 Rubrobacteraceae bacterium | reverse complement strand
CGCCGCGTTGGGATCTTCCGGCGAGGATGGTAGTCGCGACAGTCTTCGTGCTCTTGCTGACCGCCATAGCACCGCTGCTCGGGCCGTACCTTAGCGGGTTGCTCTCACCGTTCCCGCTCTTCGGAGCGATCCTCACGGTCTTCACGCACCGCTCGCAAGGGCCTATTGCAGCAACTCGATTGCTGCGAGGGTTGCTGTTCGGGCTGTTCGCACCAGCTGGCTTCTTCCTGGCGCTCGCCATCCTGATCGAGCGACTCGGCATCGGTTTCAGCTATGCCACCGCCACTGCGACCGCGCTGGCGTTCCAGGGCGTCACCTTGTGGCTACTCTCTGTCCGCTAGTCCGGTTGCCTTTATTCACCCTACTGCCTAGAAGGTAAATTCTCGGAAGGTCGCTCAGGGCAGCGCCCACGCCGGGGACGGGAGCCTGGCGTCAGTCCGCCGTGGTTCCGGAGACCAGCGGGAAGCCGTCAAGGATCTGCCGCAGATGCATCGCCTGTCGAGGGATGAACTCCGCGATCGTGAACCCGACGACGTCTACGGCCCCGTCGACGTCGGCGACGATGCGCCGCACCTCGGCGCTCGTGAGCCCGTCCGGTTCGATGCCGAGACCGAGCACGATCTCGTTACTGTCGACCACGTCGACGTCGAAGTGGATGACGACACGCGAGCAGCCGGTGGCCGCGATCCAGTCGAGCAGGGCCCGGGTGGAGTCGCGAAGCTCGTCGGGGCCGAACGACTGGATGCCCCATTCGGCGATGTTCGGGAAGTCGTCATCGGCCCACGAGTGCAGCCCCACGAGGGCGACCCGGTCTGGGGAGACGGTCGTCGGGAGCAACTCCTGCACGTCGGGGTCACCGTGGCCGGTGAGCGTGGCGACGGCCATAGCGTGGTAACCCGGGTACTCGCTCTGCGGGGTGCCGACGTCGGGGTGCGCGTCGATCCAGACGATCGCTAGGTCGTCGCCGTAACGGCGGGCGAGCTCGGAGAACGGCGCCACGCTCACAGAGCACTCGCCTCCGATGGTCACGATCCGCGCCGGGTCGTGCCGACGGATGACCTCCAGGGCGCCCGCGAGTTGCTCGAGGATGACCGCCTTGGCTTCGACACCGTCGCGTTCCTCGAGGCCGTCGTCGGACATCGCGACCGGCGCGGTCACGGTGGGGCCGTCGTGCGGCGGCAGGACCGCTTCGAGGACCGCCGTGCCCACGGCGTAGCCGCGGCGGGCGACGTCGAGCGGGAACTCGGAGGCGAACGCCTCGACGCTGGATGTTACGGCGCCCTGCCACTGTGGCCAGAGGAGGCGGAGGTTGATGCCGTCGTGGTCGGAGCCGCCGGTCGGCGACGAGTCGGGATGTGTCATGGATGGTTCCTTCTGTTGATGATCCGGCCCGTGCGACGGCCCGACCGGGCGCTGTCGAAGCCCAAAACGTCATGGTAGGAGTCTGTTGCACGTTTTAGGTCGGCGACCTGCAGATGAACGTGGCCGATACGGACCTCCGGATGGACTGGTTCGCTCAAGGCATCCTCCGCAGTGTTTTCACTCTGCCTGTCGGTTAGCGGAAATCTACTCACCGTGTATCGTACGCTATTCACCGAAGTGCCTGGAAGCACGACGATTGAGATCAGGCAGATAGACGAGGCGAAGGAGTCTATACTGCGCGAGATAGAGGCCACGGAGGGCCGAGGTTCCCGTGTGGTCGAGTTACAACAGATCAGAGACAGCTACGCCGAGGGTGGCTCGATGTACTTCACGCACGTCGAGGGAGGGCGGCCACCTTACGATGCCGATTCCGAGGCCCGACACGACGAGTATCGTCGGCTTGAGCTGAGGGTGAAGGCGCTGGCCAAGGACGAGCTGGAGGTAAGCGGGGTATTCGGGACGCAGAGAATTTACACGGACGACCCATTACCCAGGCCACGGCGCACGGCAATAACGTCGTCGTAGTCTACGACGACCGGGTGGAGTTGCGCAGCGGATGGCTGGGCCAGCACGTCGAGCCCGTGAGCATCAAGGACGTCTCGCAGGTCCGTATCCAGGGCCTGATCAACTGCACCCTGACCATAGTTACCAACGCCGGACGCGCCTACGGGCTCGAACGGATGGCCCTGCCCGACGCGCGCGGTATCAAGAGTGCCATAGAACGGCAGAAGCAGAAGGCTGGCATCTACGAGTAAGAGGGCCCTCCCTCGCCACAGTCCGCCTCCGCCGTCGGCGGAACATCTCTTCTCGCCTCGAAGTCTTCGAGTACCTGCTGCGTCCATCCGCTCGGGATGGTGAGGCAGAGTGCGAGGAGCGCGTAGAACGCGACGCTCTTGACCCACAAAATCGGGTCCTTCACCTGCGTACTCCGTCGCTCCGCAGACCTCTGCTGGCGCGCTCGCCCGCGCACGACAGCGACGATGCATAACCCCACCGCGGCCATGAACAGGTTGAAGTACTGGCCCCTGCCGACGCCGATCCAGTAGGAGTCATACTCCCTGAAGTAGTCCACGAACAGCCGCAGAAGACCGTACCAGAGCATGAAGTGCCCGAGCATGAGTCCCCGCGGGAGATAGCCTTTGTCCCTGAGGTTGATCCTCCTGACACCGAGCAGGATGGGCACGAGGAGGAGGTTCTTGGCGCCGTCGTAGAGGGCGACCGGATGCCTGCATCCCTCGGCAAATGGGAACTCCATCGCCCATGGGACGTTGGTGAGAGACCCGTATACCTCGCCGTTTATGTGGTTCCCTATCCGCCCCAGCGCCATCAGGACGGCGCCGGGGATCACGAGCTCGTCCGCGATCGCGAAGAAACTCTTGTTTCGCAGCCTGCAAAAGGCCAGCGTCCCGACGACGGCCCCAAGCAGAACTCCGTGGGTAGCCATACCTCCGTGCCACAGGCTCGGGATCTGCCAGAGGTGATCCTCGTAGTAGAACCACTCGTAGAGCGCCACGTCGAAGATCCTGCCCCCAAGCAAGACACCCGCGGCGAAAAGCAGGGAGAACTCGGCGACGTCGCGCCCGCCGAACCCAAGCCGCTCCCTCCTGTACCACACCCAGACCTCGACACCCAGCAGCCCGATCGCGTACGCCAGCCCGTAGTACCAGAGTCGAATGCCCCCTATCTCGAGTAACACCGGACCGATGCTATGAGCGAAGCTCACCGCTCCAGGTAACGCCATACTATCCCCCATAGATGCTTCGCGGACCACGACCGTGATCACCGCGAAACTACCCATTCGAGATCCTTGCTAGAAAACGATGGGGTTGACCCACAGATACACGGCGAGAGACAGACTCACCAGCAGGTAGATGAGCACCGGCCCGCCGAGCAGAACGACCAGCATTACAGCCCACCTCGGCAAACCCTTCGATCTTCTACTCTCCCGCCTCATAAAGCTCTCTTTCATCCTCCAAATATTTACACTGTAAGTTTACAACGTAAGTTTAGCAGCTATACTGCGAGTCATCAAGAGGCATTCGGAGGAGGATTGCGGATGGCTGCATCGGAGCGGCGGCGCTTGAGTCGGCGGAGGGTATTGGAGGAGGCGGTACGGTTCGCCGACCGCGAGGGGCTTGAGGCGCTGACGATGAGGAGATTGGGGGCGGAGTTGGGAGTGGAGGCGATGTCGCTCTACAACCACGTCCCGAACAAGAGCGCGCTGCTCGATGGGATGGTGGAGGTTCTGCTGGGCGAGTTGGAGATACCGCCTGAGAATGGTGGTTGGGAGGAGCGCACCAGGGAGGGGTACCGGGCGTTCCGGCGGCTCGCCCACGAGCACCCCAACGTCTTCCCACTCCTCGTCAACCGGCCGCCCGACACGATGGACGGGGCGTGGCTCGTAGAGGAGTTCCTGAGGACGCTAGTGGAGGCCGGCTTTGACAAGGAGCAGGCGCTGCACTCTTTCCGCGCGCTCTCGAGCTACACCTTCGGGTACGCGATGGCGGAGATCCGGGGGTTCGCCCTCGAACCCGATGGTTCGCGCCTCGGTGCCTACAGGCTCCTGCCGGAAGAGTTCCCTCGCATCTCGGAGCTGAGGCCTCAGCTGGAGAACGTAGACCACGACGCCGAGTTCGAGTTCGGACTAGATCTCATCTTCGCCGGCCTGCGGAATCAGCTGTAGGAGGTGTCATACAGAAGGGGCCCGGCTGAGGGGTAGTCCGAGGATCAGACCCCTTCGAGCCTGGACTCGAGCCACCTGACGTGTTCGATCGCCCGCGCCATCAGGGCACCAGGCATGTCATCGTGGTCTTCGGCCCGCACGACGCCCGAGCGCACGGCAGCTCGCGCATCCAGCTCGAAGGTCAGGTAACCAGGGTAGTCGATATCGACGAGGGCCTGAAGGATAGGCCCGAAGTCTATATGACCCTGGCCGGGGGCTGCGCGGTTGGAATCCGAGAGGTGGACGTGGTTGAGGAGGTCTCTGGTCTCCCGGATCGCCTCTGGGAGGGACCGCTCCTCGACGTTCATGTGGTAGGTGTCGGCCATGACGCCGCCGTTCGGCAGGCCTATCTCGCGCCACAGTCGCGCGGCCTGCTCTAGCCTGTTGAGGAGGTAGGTTCCGTAGCGGTTCCAGCACTCGAGCGTCAGGTCGACGCCCAGGGCCTCGGCGTACTCACCACCGGCCCTGATGCTCTCGAGTGCCCACCTCCACTCTTCTTCCTCCGATGCGAGGGGCCGGCTTCTGAGGAAGGCTGTAGGGGCGACTATGATCAGGGGCGCCCTACGGCGCTTGCGAGGTCGGCTAGCTCTCGGATGTAGCGCACGGCGTTCTCGCGCACCTCCGGGTCGGGGTGCGCAAGGTCGCGTTCGGCTGTAAAGCTCGGACAGATCGAGCTGACGGCCATGCCCGCGCCCT
>DASZKL010000357.1:0-2985 GCA_035947015.1 Rubrobacteraceae bacterium | reverse complement strand
GGCGAGGATCTCCACCCCACCGGCGATGCCAACCATCTCGGGAACCCAGTGTCCGGCAGAGAAGGGAGGGTCGAGCCACTCGATGCATCCGACGCGCGGGCGGGGGAGCCCCGCGACGATCTCTTCCACACGGGCGAGTCTCTCTTCGAGGGCGGCGACTTTCGCGCGGGTCTCCTCCCCGTTACCTAGGACTTCTCCTATCCTGACGGTGTCGTCGAGCACCTCGCGGAGCGAGGTAGGGTTGAGCGAGATGACCTCGGGCTCGTAGTTCAGCCTCGCGAGCGCATCCCCAAGGAGGTCCATCGAGACGGCGCAGACGTCGCAGAGGCTCTGGGTGACGATCAGGTCGGGGGCGAGCTCGGCGAGGAGCCTCGCGTCGAGGGCGTAGATGCTGCCGGCTTCGGTAAGGTGCTCCTCGACGGCGGCGTCTATCTCGGCGCTGGTCATGTCGTGCCCATCTATCCTGCTGCTCGTGAGGTGGGGCAGCTTCTCGACGCCATCGGGGTAGTCGCACTCGTGCGTCACGCCGACCAGGGCGTCTCCTGCGCCGCAGAAGTGGACCATCTCGGTAGCGCTCGGGAGGAGCGAGGCTACGCGCACCGCCAAGGTTCCTAGAAGACCCTCTTGCGGGGGTCGCGCAGCAAAGCGGCCTGGCCGATGTCGTCCATGGTCAGCATGCCCACCAGCTCCCCCGCTTTGACGACGGGCAGGGCTCTGAGACCGCTCTCCTGCAGGATGCGGGCGCCGTCGGTGAAGAGGTCGGCCTCGGGCGAGAGGGTTGGGAAATCCGTCCTCATCAGGTCGCGCACACTGGAGTACCTCTCGGGGGAGTGGGCTGCGGCCATGATCTCGTTGCGCGTGATCATGCCGACCAGCCTCCCATCCTCGTCAACCACGGGGAAATCCTCCTGGTAGCCGTGGATGATCGAGTCGAGGACCTGGCCGAAGGTGTGGTATGGGGTAACCGTCTCCAGACGAGACCTCGTTCCCATGACATCGGAGATCAATAGGCCGCGCATCAGCTCGCGCTGCCTGACCATCTGGGCCTCCCCACTAGCCCCGAAGAAGATGAACACAGCAACCAGCGCCAGCAGGAAGTTGCCGCTCAGGAGCCCTATCAGGAAGAAGCCTATGGCGAAGAACTGCCCCACTGCCGAGGAGATGTCAGTAGCCCTGACGGCTCCGAGGCGGCTTGCCAGAAGACCCCTGAGTACCCGCCCGCCGTCCATCGGGAACGCTGGGATCAAGTTGAAGAGAACGAGGGCTACGTTGATCAGGCCCAGGTAGGCGAAGATCTGCCCAACCGAATTGCCCCCCTGGAGGATGTTGGCCGGCTCTAGCGGGCTGGCCCCAAGCACAATGCCTATAGCAAAGAATATAGGGGCGAGCACAACGTTTACGAGCGGTCCGGCGGCGGCGATCTTGACCTCGTCCATGGGTCTCTCAGGGAGAGAGGTCAGCCGGGCAACTCCTCCGATAGGCAGTAAGGTTATATCCTTTATCTCGATCCCCAACCGCTGCGCCACTAGCGAGTGCCCCAACTCGTGTAAGACCACGCAGAGAAAGAGCGCCAATATGACGACGGTCGTGATGAGGGCGTTGGTCAGGCTCCCGCTGCCCTGATAGCCGGCGAAGGCGAAGAACGCCAGAAGTAAGAAGAACGTCCAATGGACCTTGAGGTCTATGCCGAAAGCTCGGCCTATCGTGAACGAGCCGCCCATGTCAGGGAAGTGTAACCCACAAAGTAAGGGAAGGTGTGACCGCGTTATCCTGCTAGAATCGCTCATATGGAGGAACGCACCTCGACCTACCGGCTCGTCAGCAATACGGACGATCTCGCCGGTGTAGCCGAGGTCCTCGAAAACGCCGAGGTCGTGGGCGCGGACATCGAGACCACAGAGCTGAGCCCCAGGGACGGGAAGACGCGTCTGCTCCAGCTCGCGACACCCGAGCAAACCTTTATAGTGGACGCGTTCGCAACGCGGGATCTCTTGCTGCTCAAAGGCGTGCTGGAGGGCGGGCCACTAAAGGCACTCCACAACGGTAAGTTCGACCACTCGTTCCTGTGGGCCGAGCACGGGATCTCGCTCTCTCCCGTCTTCGACACGATGCTCGCGGCGCAGCTCCTCGACGGCGGCGAATACGGCCCGTCATACGCCCTGGAGGCGGTGGCGGAACGATACCTGGACGAGACGGTGGACAAGACGGCCCGCGGCGAGGACTGGTCGGGTGAGCTCAGTAGCGCTCAGCTCGAGTACGCCGCCCGCGACGCCGCGATCCTCCTGCCGCTTCGCGAGCGGTTGGCTGAGGCGCTGGAGAAGGAGGGGCTCGGTTTTGTCTCGAAGATAGAGTTCGGGGCGGTCGCGGCGATAGCGGAGATGGAGCTCGCCGGAATCAAGCTCGACGTCGCGAGGTGGAAGGAGCTCGAAAAGGTTGTGCGCGAGCGGCGCGATCGCGCGGCCGAGAGGCTCGAGGCGCACTTCCCACCACCGGATGGGGTGCTGCCGCTGGAGGGCCTAGGTCCCCGGCTCAACCTGAACAGCCCGCAGCAGATCACCGACGCCTTCAGGCAGATAGGTATCGAGCTGCCCGACACGAGGGTGTGGACGCTCCTGAAGATCGACCATCAGGCGGCAAGGGATCTCCTCGAGTACCGCGAGCTGCAGAAGAAGCTCGGCACCTACCTCGAGACCTACCCGAGCTTCATACACCCGAAGACCGGGCGCATTCACGCGAACTTCCTGCAGTGCCGGGTCCCGACGGGACGCCTTGCCTGCACGAACCCGAACATCCAGCAGATACCGCACGAGGACGAGTTCAGGCGCTGCTTCGTCGCCGAGGAGGGCAACGTCCTCGTCATCGCCGATTACTCCCAGATCGAACTCCGGATCCTGGCCGAGGTCTCGGACGACCCCGGCTTCGTGGAGGCCTTCCAGAAGGGCGAGGACCTCCACCGCGTGACGGCGGCTACGATGTTCGGCGTCG
>DASZKL010000356.1:0-4406 GCA_035947015.1 Rubrobacteraceae bacterium | reverse complement strand
GGAGCCTCAAGGGTGGGGGCAGCAACTTCGGGGTAGTCACCTCGCTTGAGTTCGCCCTCTACCCCCTTACGACCCTCTACGGCGGGAACTTATTTTACGAGGTGGAGCGGGCAGAAGAGGTGCTGGAGCTCTATGGACGCTGGATCTCGACCCTCCCTGACGAGATGACCACGGCGGTAGCGTTCATGAACTTCCCGCCCCTGCCGATGATCCCTGAACCTTTGCGCGGCGGGTCGTTCGTGGCGGTGCGGGGTTGTTACTGTGGCGACCCGCCGGAAGCAGGTGAGGAGCTGCTCCGTCCCTGGCGCGAGTTCGGCGAGCCGCTGGTAGACACGTTCAGGGCGATGGCTTACAGGGAGATGGACATGATCAGCATGGACCCGGTGGATCCCATCAGGGCCTACACGCACCACGAGCTGCTGCACGGGCTCTCGTCAGAGACCATGAGGAAGCTCGTGGAGGTGGCCGGCGCGGGTTCTAGCTCGCCGCTGATCCTGCTCGAGCTTCGACAGCTCGGCGGGGCGCTGACGCGCCCGCCAGCCGACCTGAGCCCCATCGGCCGCCGTGACTCCCAGTTCATAATGAACGGCGTCGGAGCGACGCCTACCCCCGAGGTTGCCCAGCTGGTTCAGGCACACCTGGCCTACGTGGCCGAGGAGATGAGCCCGTATGAGACTGGCGCCACCTACGTCAACTTCCTCGAGCTCGACGGCGCGAGCCCCGACAGGGTGCGGGCCGCCTACTCACCCGAGGACTGGGAGCGCCTTGTCGAGCTCAAGGACCGCTACGATCCGCAAAACCTCTTCCGCTTCAACCGCAATATCCCGCCGTCATCCACGGGCGCCGTGCCAGCCTGGTGACGATCGTCAACCGGTGAGATCCATACGACGGCAGACCGAGGATGCCTGCACTTTTCTAACGGGTGCGCCAGCTGGAGAACGCGGCCCTTCGCGAGCGCCGGCGGGAGCTGGGATTGGAGGGTGGCCGCGTAGGGTACGTTAACCCGCCCCGGCTACGGCCACTTCATAGGCGTGTCCGAACCGGTAGAGAGTCGCCTCGTCGAATGGTCGCCCGATGAGCTGCATGCCCGCAGGCAGTCCCGAGATGGTGAGCCCGCAGGGGACGGAGAGGCTCGGGAACCCGGTGAGGTTTGTCGGTCCTGTGAGACGGGTCACCGCCGAGCGGACGGCCTCCTCGTAGCCCCCGATGGTCGTCTCCCTCTGGTCTATGAGCGTCGCGGCGATCGGCAACGTCGGAGCCAGGAGGACATCCACATCCTTTAGCGCCTCCTCGAATTCGTCCCTTGCTTCGAGCCTTCTCTGCTGGGCGCTCGCGTAGCGGTGGGCCTTGAGCCTCTCCCCTTCCAGGAGGCGTTCGCGGACCTCCCCGTCGAACTTCTCCGGCTCGCTCCCCAGGCGCTCCTCGTGGATCGCGTACGCGTCGGCGGCGAGGATGTACCGCTGCGCCCTGAGCGTCTCGGGAAGGTTAGGGATACCCACATCCCGCACCTCTGCGCCCAATGAGAGGAAGACCTCGATAGCTTCCCCAACGTTATCTCTCACCTCGTCCTCGACGTGCTCGAAGTAGAAATCCCTCGGGACGCCGATGGTGGTTCCCCTAACGCCGCGTCCGAGATCGCGGGCGAAGTCCTCTGTGGGTTCGTTCGCGGAATAGGGGTCCGCGGGGTCGTGGCCGGCGAGGACGCCAAGGAGGATGGCGTTGTCCTCGACCGTGCGGGTGAGGGGACCGACGTGATCCAGGGTCCACGAGAGGGGGAAGACCCCATGCTTGCTCACGCGCCCGAAGGTCGGCTTCATGCCGACGACCCCGCAGAGGGCTGAAGGAATCCGGATCGAACCAGCGGTGTCGGAGCCCAGAGCGCCGTAGAGGAGGTTCGCAGCGACGGCGGCCCCCGAGCCACCGCTCGAGCCGCCGGAGATCCTGGAGAGGTCGTGCGGGTTGCGCGTTGGCCCGAAGTACGAGCGATCCCCCGTCGGGCCGTAGGCGAACTCGTGGGTGTTCGTCTTGCCGACCAGAACCGCGCCAGCCTCTTCCAGCTTCATCGCGACGGTTGCGCTGTAGGCTGGCACGTAGTCCTTGAAGAACGCCGAGCCCATCGTGGTGCGGACGCCCTCAGTGTAGATGAGGTCTTTCAGGCCAACGGGGACGCCGTGGAGCGGGCCAAGGTACCTTCCGGCCGCGATCTCCACTTGCGCCCGCGACGCCGCCTCTAGCGCCGTCTCTCCCGTCACGGTGATAAAAGCACCGAGGTCCCTATCTACGGCCTCGATTCGTTCAAGGAGCGCACCCACGACCTCGACCGGGGAGAGACGTCCCTCTCGGAACGCCTGGGCCAGGGTCGTCAGCGAGCGAGGAAGCCAGTCGTCGGGCACGGCGCGTCCTCCTTTCCCGTTCACGTGCGGGATCCGGATCGCCGCGTTCTAGTCCGAACCCGGATGCTCGGGCGAGTCGCCCCGACGGTCACGGCGGTGGTCTCCTCCCCTTTGAGGCGGAGTCAGTGGCCGCCAAAATGGCCGCTCATACGCGGCTGGTCTCTGCCTGTTGGGCTTGGGCATCCGATACGGTGTCGGAGAGGGCTTGTTTCTTCGTTTCGACGCCGAGCAGGAATACCACGATTCCCCCTATCGCGAAGGCGGCGGCCCACAGAGACAGCGCGTTCAGGAGGGCGAGTGCGAACAGTATCCCCCCTAGGGTCGGAGAGATGACGCCGGCTACCCTGGCCATACCGCTCGCCCACCCCATGCCGGTGGTTCTGATCTCGGTCGGGTAGAGCTCGGGCGTCCACGCGTAGAGCGAACCCCAGGCACCTAAGGAGAAGAAGCTCATCAAGATCGCAGAGGCGAGCAGCCCGCCAAAGCCGGTCACGATGGCAAAGAGGAACGTGGCTACGCCGCTTGCCAGGAGGTAGAGGGCCAGGGTGTTCCGTCGGCCCCAGCGTTCGATCAGGTACGCGGCAGAGAAGAAACCAGGCAACTGCGCCAGAGCCAGGATGAAGGTGTTCTGGTAAGTCTGGAGGGGCGGGAGCCCGCGCTCGACGAAGACGGCGGGCAACCACGTGAAGATGCCGTAGTAGGCCAGAGAGATGCAGAACCAGGTGATCCACAGCATCACGGTCACACGCCGCAGCCGAGACGCCCACAGAGAAGCCACAGGGCTCGCGGCCTGCCGCTCGCCGACGATCAGGTCCCCTTCTGGGACAGGCCTACCGTTCACCGTCGCTATGCGGGCGAGGATCTCCTTGGCTTCATCTACCTTCCCGGAGATCGCCAGATAGCGCGGTGACTCGGGGACGCTCCTTCGGATCCACAGCACCAGAACCGCCGCCAGCGCCGAGGAGGCGAGCAGTGGTCGCCAGCCGAAGTTCGGTACGAGGAGCCACGCGAGCCCCGCGGCCGTTATCGTGCCGACGGCCCAGAAGCTTTCGAGCAAGACCAGGTTGCGCCCCCGGTTCTCGCGCGGCAGATACTCGGCATAGAGCGAGAAATCCAGGGGGAGTGCGCCTCCGAGGCCGAAACCCGTGAGGAATCGGAGTATCGCGAGCCACTCCCAGCCCGGCGCGAAGGCGGACAACAGGCCGAACAAGGCGAAGATAAGGACCGTTAGCTGAAAGCCGGTGCGCCGGCCTATGTAGTCCGAGATGGTCCCCCAGAACCAGGCGCCGACCAGCATCCCGGCAAAGGTCGCGCTTGCGATCAGACCCGCTTGAGTCGTAGATATCCCGAAATCTTCGATAACGGCCGGGAGCGCGAACCCCAGCAAGAGTACCTCCGCGCCATCCGCAGCCCACGTTACCCCACAGACGGCCAGCAAGCGCTTCTGGAATCTCCCGAAGCCGAGCCGGTCGACGGCCTCCTGAACGGTCAACGCCCCCGCAGCGTTCATGACACTCCTCCTTCCCCAAGCGCCCCGCAGAGTGGCTCGTCTACAAGGTAGCCGCAAGTGCCCGACATCTTAGCCATTGGCAGGTTCTGTCGCCAGTCTTGCTCCGCTATATTTCAATACCCGCGCCGCCGCCTGGTTTGAGGTCCGTAACTGATCAGCCTGAAGGCCTCGCGGTAGGCTCGCAGCGTCTTTCGAGACGCGAAGTAGTTGCCGACCAGCAGACCCACGATCAGGCCCGCGGCGACGGGTAGTGCCTGGCGCAGTTTCGGCGACCCGCCGAGGATCGAGAGCACGTCGAGCGACTCTCCTCCGGCCGGTGCCGCCGCGGCCGGCTGAGCAGGCGCTTCTCCACCAGCCTCCTCGGCCTGAGCGTCCTCTTCGGATGGCGGCTCCTCCCTGGAGGAGAGCACCTCGGACTCCAGGTTGCGGGCGAACTGGTCGAGGAGCCGTTGCGAGACGTTGCCGAGCACGCCCCGGCCGAACTGCGCGGCCTTTCCGCGCAC
>DASZKL010000355.1:0-2935 GCA_035947015.1 Rubrobacteraceae bacterium | reverse complement strand
CAGGTTCGTCATGACGTTGTGGGATGTGAAATCGAGGGCAGCCTCGTAGTGGTCCGTCGCGGTAACCGCGGCGCCGCGCGCGAGGGCGACGACGCTCGGGAGCCCTACGCCGCAGCCGAGCTCGATGGCGCGCTTGCCGGCCAGGTTCTCCTGCGCCAGGTACCGCGCCAGGGCGATCGCGCTCGGCCAGAGCTCGGCCCAGTACGGGAGCCTCTCGTCGCGCTCGAAGTCCTCCTCATCCAGGAGGGCGTCAGCCGAGATGGGGTGGAGGATACGGTAGGGCCTGTTCCCGACTTCGATGAGGGACTCGAACAGCCCGGTGCGGCCGCTGAGGTGGGCCCGGAGTTCGTCTAGAGGATCGTCTATCGGCCGACGGAGGCGGCTTCGCGGCTCTCGCGCTCGGCGGCGGCGAGCTGGGCGATGCTGTAGCGGCCGAAGACATCTTCGAGGGCGACGCGAGCCTCATCCCATACCTTGCTCGTGGCGCACAGAGGAGCGTCGGTGATGTAACAAACCCCGCCGGCCGAGCAGCGGGCCGGGCGGATCTCGCCGTCCAGTATCTCCACCACGTCCAGGATGGAGATCTCCTCGGTCGGTATCGCGAAGCGATAGCCACCGCGCGCCCCGCGGCGGCTCTCGAGGACGTTCGCTCTTCTGAGCTCGCCGAAGATCTGCTCCAGAAACCTCTCGGGGATGTACTGGCTGCGGGCGATCTCAGCCACCCCTAAAGGAGAATCGCCCCCGTTGATGGCAAGCTCGACTAGCGCCCGGACTGCGTACTTGCTCTTCTTCGTAAGCCTCAAGACGAACCACCCACTTGCATGACGAACCGCCACCAGATTGTAGCAGAAATGCACAGGCAGCGACCGTTAAGTGCGCTTAGGCTAAGCCTCGTCCTGCTCGGTGTTGCGCTCCAAGTACTGGCGCATGGCGTCTTCTATCCGCTCCCCGCCAACCAGGAAGATAGTGCGTTCGCCGATATCCACGCCGTGGTCAGCGATACGCTCAAGGTAGTGCACTATCAAGGCTGCCCGCATGCGCCACTCGGGTGTGCCAGCTCCAGCCTCCGATGGGTTGGCTATGAGGTTCATGGCCTCGGAGTAGAGGAGGTCCACCTTGTCGTCTCTCGCCTGGAGGCTGCGCGCGCGGTCCATATCGCGGTGCTCCAAGATGTCGAGGCCCTCATGGAATATGTTCCGCGCGGTCCGCGCCATCTCTACGAGGACGGCCTCTAGGTCCTCGTCGCGTTCCTGCCCCGCAGTGTCGACGATCGCCCGGCAGATATGCTCGCACAAAGTACCAGACCGCACGAGGTGGTTGGTCACCGACTGTACGGTGTAGAGAAGCCCGAGGTGCTTGGCGACGAGTGCCCGACGGGTCTGGAGGATCATACAATCCCTCTCGGTCTGGGCCCCTCGCGCCTTGTAGTGGGCGTCCACCCCCAACTCATGGCTCGCCACGCTCGCGTCGCGCGTCTCCATGGCCTTCACCATGTTCTCTATGGAGCTCTCAACCTCCTTACCGAGGTCGAGAACCTCGACGACCAGATCTTCCAATCCCTGCTGCAATGTCTCTCTTGTCATCCTAGGTTTCCCAACCGACTCTTCACGTAGTTCTCAAGATTCTAATTCGCCTCACCGACTACTTCGACTCTCGTGCTTCGCAGAACCGTTTTGCGATGTGGCTACCAGAGGCGAATAATGACCAAGTCTACCGCGACTTCTCCATCCGCACCGCGGACTCCCTCGCAGATCCACTTCCGAGGCTCACGCTTTCAGGAGCGGTCTCCGGGGCCTCTTTCGCCCCGACACCGAGGTCGGTGGTCGGCCCCTTGCGCCGCGTCCGTCTTACGAGCAGGGCTGCCGCCCCCAAGGTGAGGAGAACGAGCGCGAGGGCGAGTGGTCCTGCTCTCAAGAGCAGCGCGGCTGAGGCGGCGAGGGCTGCAGATGCGGGAATGGTGAAGATCCACGCCCAGACGATGCGGCGGGCAACGCCCCACCGTACTGCGCTGAACCGGCGCGTGGCACCGGCGCCCATGACGGAACCCGACACAACCTGCGTCGTGCTCACGGGCAGTCCCCACATCGTCGCCAGCTGGATCACGGCCGCAGCGACCGTCTGGGCGGAGAACCCGTCGACCGGATCCATCCGCACGATCCGGGTGCCCATGGTCCGGATTATGCGCCAGCCGCCAGCCCAAGTGCCGAGGCCGATCGCGAGCGCGGCGGCGAGCGCGACCCACGTCGGGACGGCGAACTCCGCGAGGTGACCCGAGCTGAACAGGGCGAGGGTGATGATCGCCATCGTCTTCTGCGCGTCGTTGGCTCCATGGCTGAAGGCGACGAAACCGCTTGAGAAGAGCTGAAGCCTGCGGAATGCGCCGTTGGCCTGGCTCGGACGTGCCCGGCGAAGCAGGTTTAGGAGCACGACGGAGACCACGTACGCGGCGATGAGCCCGGCGATCGGTGAACAGATCAAGGCGATGAAGACCGGGTAGACCTCTCCCCACTGCACAGCACCGGCGCCGTACACCGCAAGACCCATACCGATCAGCGCGCCGATCAACGCGTGCGAAGAGCTAGAGGGTAGTCCGGCGCGCCAGGTGATGAGATTCCAGGTTATGGCGCCGAACAGTACGGCGATGAGCATCGACATCGCGACGCCCTCTGCGGGGGCCAGGAGGCTGCCGACGGTATTCGCGACCTCGGCATGGAGGAGCTGGGTGGTGACGATCGCACCGACGAGGTTGAGGATTGCCGATAGGCCGACGGCGACGCGCGGCGGCAGCGCTCGTGTCCCGACCGTCGTCCCGATGGCGTTCGCCGTGTCATGGAAGCCGTTGGTGAAGTCAAAGAAGAGCGCGACGGCGATGGTGAGTACGAGGAGGAGCGTCTGCGCGTCAGGCATTCTTCGTCGCGATGCCCTCTAGCACGTT
>DASZKL010000354.1:0-2918 GCA_035947015.1 Rubrobacteraceae bacterium | reverse complement strand
CATGGCTTTGATCGGGGTCAGGATCGAGCGCGACAACCTGGTTGTGGACGCGCCGGATATGCCCTCCCTGAAGGTGCCATTAGAACCTCGAGCCGCAAAGCTCGTGCTCGCGCGGGTCTGGGACGACCTCGTGGAGGCTTCGCCTGTCGGCGCCGACGCGGACCGCTGGTTCAGCGAGTTCCTGGGCGTGGGGTGCAATCTGGTCTATCTGCCGGAACAGTCGCAGCGCCCTGTAGATCCAGCATACGCAGAGCCAGGAGATCAGGTCGGCTTGGCCGACGGCTTCCCTTTCCTCCTGATCTCCGAAGCCTCCCTCGCCGAGCTGAACGCCCGACTGGAGCGTCCCGTTCCCATGAACCGCTTCCGCCCCAACCTGGTCGTCGGCGGCTGCGCACCCTTCGCCGAGGACGGCTGGAGGCTGGTGCGCATCGGCGAGATCACCCTCCGCGTCGTCAAGCCGTGCGCGCGATGCGCCATAACGACCGTGGATCAGAGAACGGCAGCCAAGAGCAAGGAGCCCCTGCGTACGCTGGCCCGCTTCCGCAGATCCGGAAAGGACGTCCTCTTCGGACAGAACCTGATCCACGACGAGAAGGGCTGCCTGCGTATCGACGACCCAGTCGAGGTCATCGAGACCCGCTAGAGGAGAAAGCAACACTTTGTAAATTACCTGCGCCATTATGTAGCCATACAGAGCGATAGTGTCTAGAATAGGCTGCAGGTTGTTCGCGGCAATTAGAGAGGAAGTCCCCCGAACCCATGATAAACAAATACCGTCTTATGTCGCCAGGTCCTACTCCCATACCACCCGAGGTCTCCGCAGCGGGGGCTCTACCCATAATACATCACCGAACCCCCGAGTTCGGCGAGGTATTCACGCGGGTGAACGAGAATCTGAAGAAGGTCTTTCTGACGGAGAACGACATCTTCACGTATGCGGCGAGTGGGACTGGGGCTTTTGAGGGTGCGATCCAGAACCTCTTCTCGCCTGGCGATCGTGTGCTCGTCGTGAACAATGGCAACTTCGGCAACCGCTGGGTCAAGATGAGCCGCTCCTTCGGGCTAGAGGTGACCGAGCTGAAGTACGACTGGGGCGTGAAGGCGGATAACGAAGAGGTCGCCGATGCCCTCGAGGGCGACCCGCAGATAAAGGCTGCCATCTGCGTCCTGTCTGAAACCTCCACGGGCACGGTCAACGACATCGAGGGTTTCGCCAGGGCCTCGGGGGGTGTGATCAGCATCGTCGATGCCGTCTCGGGGCTCGGTGCCTGCCCGTTGCGGACGGATGAGTGGGGCGTTGACGTGGTGGTAGCCGGGAGCCAGAAGGCGCTCATGACGCCGCCTGGTTTGGGGTTCGTCAGCGTATCTTCGCGGGCTATGCGGGCGCACGAGGAAGCCAGGATGCCACGCTTCTACTTCGACTGGACGGCGGCGAAGAAGGCCCATGAAAAGAACCCGCCCCAGACGGCGTGGACGCCCGCGGTCAGCCTCATCATCCAGCTCGACATCGCGCTACAGCGACTCCTCGAGGAGGGAATCGAGAACGTTTTCGAGCGCCACGTCCTATTGGGCCGTGCCGCGCGCGCCGGGATAAAGGGCATGGGTCTCAGCCTCTTCGGGCCTGACGAGGACATCAACTCGGCTGTGACCGCGGCTTACGTACCCGAGGGCGTAGACGGCAAGCAGCTCGTCAGGCTCATGTTCAGGGAGCACGGCATTCAGGTCGCTGGGGGCCAGGGCGAGGTGGAGGGCAGGATCTTTCGCATCGGCCACTGCGGATACTTCGACTCCTACGACATCATCGCCACCATAGCCGCCGCCGAGCTTGCGCTCGAGTCCCTCGGTTATTCGCTTGAGCTCGGCAGGGGCGTCGGCGCCGCCCAGCGAGTCTTCTCGAAGAGCGGGGTAGCAGTTTGAGGGTACTCGTAAGCGAGAAGCTCGCCGACGCCGGGGTAGAGCTGCTGAGAGAAGAGTTCGGGGTGGACGTTATCATCGGCTTGGATCAGGGGGAGCTTCTCGAGAGGATCGGGGATTACGACGGCCTCATAGTCCGCAGCGCGACCAAGGTCACGGCAGAGGTCATAGAGAGGGCGGAGAACCTCAAGGCCATCGGGCGTGCAGGTATCGGGGTGGACAACATTGACATAGAGGCGGCGACCAAGCGTGGCATCCTGGTCGCCAACGCCCCCGAGAGCAACACGATTGCCGCCGCCGAGCACACCCTGGCTATGATGCTCGCGGCGGCGCGGCGCATCCCGGCCGCGGACAGCTCCTTGCGCAACGGAGAGTGGAACCGGAGCGCCTTCAAGGGTATTGAGGTCTCCGAGAAGACTCTGGGCCTCGTGGGGCTCGGGCACGTGGGGACCATCGTCGCCAGGGGTGCCGTGGGGATGGGGATGCGCGTCCTCGCCTACGACCCCTACGTCTCCGAGGATCGGATGCGTTCCATGAGCGTCGAGCGCGCCGAGAGCCTGGACGAGATCTACGAGCACGCCGACTTCATCTCGCTGCACGTCCCGCGGACCCCGCAGACGGCGGGCATGGTGGACGCGGGCGCCCTGGAGCGGATGAAGACTACCGCCTACCTCATAAACGTCGCCCGCGGTGGCATCGTAGACGAGACGGCGCTCTACAACGCCCTCAAGGAGGGCTCCATCGCCGGGGCCGCGCTCGACGTATTTCAGCAGGAGCCGACTACCGACTCACCACTCTTCGCGCTCCCGAACATAGTGGTGACACCGCATCTAGGTGCGAGCACTGCCGAGGCGCAGGACCGGGCAGGCGTGACCGCCGCAGAGCAGGTAGCGAGCGCATTACGCGGCGCGGTCCCCATGCACGCCATAAACGCGCCGGTCCCTGTCGGCGAGGGAGCGGAGTTCGTCGCGCAGTTCACGGGGTTGTGCGAGGCTCTCGGGAGC
>DASZKL010000353.1:0-2676 GCA_035947015.1 Rubrobacteraceae bacterium | reverse complement strand
TGCAGAGGGTCTACACCGAGGACCGCTCGCTCGACGAGACCCTGACCTTCCGAGATGGAGATGTGGTGCTGGTGCCGAAGGGCTACCACGTGGTCTCCGCGCCGCCTGGCTACGACCTCTACTACCTCAACGTCATGGCCGGCCCGGTGCGCGAGTGGAAGATCAAGAACGACCCTGACCACGAGTGGCTGCTCGGGTAAAGGAGGCGCGGATGAAGGGAACGAGATCTCGGCCAAGCAGGCTCTCGCGGCGGGATTTCCTGAAGGTTGGCGGGGCGGGGCTCGCGGGTGCGGCCTTGCTGGGTGCGGCGGGATGCGGCGGAGGACAGCAGCAGGGCGGAGGCCCTATCGAGCTGGTCTTCACTGCTTCGGTGGATATGACGGGTACTGCCGCCAAGCTGGTCGAGAAGTTCAATGAGCAGAACAAGGGCAAGTACAAGGTTATCTATCGAGAGGGCAACGCTGACTCGGATGCGCGTTTCGATCAGCTGCGTACCGAGATGCAGGCCGGCGCGAAAAACATAGACATCATCCTCGGGGACATCATCTGGACCGCCCAACTCGCGGCGAACGGCTGGATCTCCGACCTCTCCGACCGATTCACCGAGGAGATGCGCGCCGACTTCCTGCCCGGGTCCGTGGAGGCCATAATCTATGAGGGCAAACCATACGGGGTTCCGTGGTTTACGGACACCGGGTTGCTCTACTACCGCAAGGACCTACTGGAGCAGAGCGGCTTCTCCGGCCCACCAAAGACCTGGGACGAGCTGAAGGAGATGGCCTTGAAGGCAAAGCGAGACTCCGGCGTCCAATTTGGCTTCGTCTTCCAGGGAGACAACTACGAGGGCGGCGTGTGCAACGGCTGCGAGTTCATCTGGACGCACGGCGGCGAGGTCCTCGACCCGCAGGACCCCACGCGGGTACTGGTTGGCCAACCCGAGGCCGTCTCGGGTCTCACAGCCTACCGATCCATGGTTGAAGACGGCGTGGCTCCCGAGGCTGTCGCGATCTACGGCGAGGAAGAGACTGATGGCGCCTTCCTCAGAGGAGATGCCATCTTCGAGCGCTGCTGGCCATACGTCTATGCGCTCACCAGCGACCCCGAGGCGTCGAGTATCGAGCAGGATCAGGTGGGAGTCGCGGAGATCCCATCCGCCGACGGTAGGCCTGGCAACGGCACGGTCGGCGACCAGCCCCTCTATATAAATGCGACCTCGCCTTACCAGGACGAAGCCTGGGAGTTCATCAAGTTCGCGACGGCTCCCGCGCAGGAGAGGTTCAGGGCGTCCGAAGGATCTTACCTGCCGACGCTCACGAGCCTCTATAGCGATCCCGAGATACAGCAGAATGTTCCGATAGTCCCGCTCGCCGAGGAGGCGCTCCAGCACACTAGGCCTCGTCCCGTCTCGCCCTACTACTCGGACATGTCTTTGGAGATGGCCGAGCAGTTCAATGCTGCTTTGAAGGGGGAAGTCAGCCCGGAGGAGGCTGCACAGACCCTACAGAGAGAATTGGAGAGCATCATCGAGCAGGGCCAGGAGGCTTAGGGACGGATCTTGGAAGACGATCGGGCTTCGATCTTCGCTCGCGAGGGACAAGAATTCCCGGGTGCAACCTACAAGGAGGTCGTCCTCGAACCGGCATACGAGAACGCCAAGCAGACCTTGCTCCCTGCCATGCTCGCGGCGAGCAGGGCGCACCTTATCATGCTGGTCGAGCAGGATCTCGTCTCCCATAGAGACGCCAAAGCCCTCATGCGCGCGATGTCCGAGCTGGAAGAGGCAGGGTTGGAGGCTTCTCATTACACCGGCGAGTTCGAGGATCTCTTCTTCCACGTCGAGCATCTGATCTTCGAGTCGGCGGGCGAGCCGGCCGGCAATTTGCATCTCGCCCGGAGCCGCAACGACCTGGGCGTGGCGATGTACCGTATGGCGCTGCGTGAGCGGCTGCTGCGCGCTGAGGAGTCGGTGCTGGACCTGCAAGGCGTCCTTCTCGCGGTGGCGTCAGGGCACCTGGAGACCGTCATGCCCGCCTACACGCACGCGCAGCAGGCGCAGCCGACTACGCTCGCCCATTACCTCCTCGCGGTCCACGACTCCCTCTCGAGGGATCTCCGGCGCCTTCGTGCGGCATTCGAGAACTGCAACCGGAGCCCCTTGGGCGCGGCCGCCCTGACCACCTCCGGGTTCGCCATAGACAGGGCTCGCGTGGCGGAGCTCCTCGCTTTCGACGGTCTCGTCGAGAACTCATACGACGCCATAGGCGCAGCCGACTACCTCGGCGAGACGGCGACAGCCCTCCAGCTCGCTCTCCTCGGGCTTGGGCGCTTCGTAAACGACCTGCTCCTCTGGTCTATGCAAGAGTTCGGCGCCATCCGGGTTGCCGACCCCTACGTTCAAGTCAGCTCCATAATGCCCCAGAAGCGCAACCCGGTCTCTCTGGAGCACCTGAGGTCCCTACTCTCCGCTGCGGTGGGTGACACCAGCACGGCCCTCACCATGCTCCACAACACCCCGTTCGGGGACGTCGTGGACACGGAGGACGACCTCCAGCCGTACCTCTGGCGCGCTCTGGAGAGGGCAGACGGGCTCTACCGTCTGCTCGCAGCCGTTGTCGGCACCATGGAAGTGAACAGAGAGCTGCTGCTCGAGAGGGCAGGGGCTGGCTACTCGACGGT
>DASZKL010000352.1:0-1740 GCA_035947015.1 Rubrobacteraceae bacterium | reverse complement strand
AGAGACCGATAGTCAGCAAGCCGAGCATCGAGAAGGTCGAGAGGATCACGACCCTCCCGGCGCGTTCGAGCAGCCCCACCTGGCATTGTATCCCGAGGCCCTCGGCGCGCGCCCGCGCGTAGGAGGTGAGGAGGGAGAAGGTCATGGCCACCCCGGCGAGCAGGGCCTCGTAGGGGCGGGCGTCGGCGGCGTAGAAGAAGACTATCCCGACGAAGATGGCCGCCTCAGAGAGCCGGTCAAGGGTCGAGTCGAGAAAGGCCCCGAAGGAGCTCATCCGGTTGGACTCGCGGGCGACCGCGCCGTCGAGGGCGTCGAAGAGGCCGGCGAGGAGCATCACGATGCCCGCGACCCGCATATATCCGAGCCCGAACAGTACGGCCGAGCAGAGCGACAGGGCCCAGCCCAGGACCGTCAGGGTGTCGGGGCGTACCCGGAGGGCGGAGAGAAGGCGGACGAGCGGGTGCAGGAGCTGGCGGAAAGCGTCTTTAGAGGCCTCCTTAAAAGAGAACGGTTTGCGCGGCTCACGGTGCGGAAGGCTCAAGTTCCTACTCCTTTACCCGATTCCCGCTTCTCAGAACCCTGGGGAAGGCTGGCTGCGACCGAGGGCGTCGGTGGCTCTTCTCCGGTCGCGGGCACCAGGAGAGCCTTGTCCCACCGCTCGAAGATCAGGGTGCCTCGCAGGTAGCGGAGCGTGGCGGCGACGATGGCTACCACGGGGACGGCGAAGATCGCGCCGACGATGCCGTAGAGGGCGGTTCCCGCGAGCGTGGCGAAGAGAACCCACAGTGGGTGCACGCCCACCGAGCCGCCCATGACCTTAGGCACCAGGAAGTTGCCCTCGATCTGCTGGGCGACGAGGAAGAGGCCGGCCACTATCAGGGCCTTGGAGAACCCTCCCACGAAGAGCGCGATCAGGATCGCCGGGACCGCCCCGAGGAACGCCCCGATGACGGGTATGATCACCGTAAGGCCGACCCACAACCCGATCACGAGCGAGTATCGTCCGATGACGAAGAAGGCAATGGCCCAGCCTATGATGCCCATCAACACGCAGAGGGTCAGCTGTCCCCTGAGGTACTTGATCAGGCTCCTCTCCACGGCGTAGAAGAGCTCGACGGCCTGATCGCGCATCGTATGGGGAATAGCGCCGAGCACCGCGCGGGTGACCTTCTCCCGATCGAGGAGGAGGTAGATGGAGACTATGAGCATCAGCACGAGGTTGAGCGCGGTGCCGAAGACGCCGAAGACCCCGCCGATGAACCCCGTGGCTCCCTGGAGCATCTGCCCGGCGGAGGGAGCGTTGCTCTGGACGAAGCCGATGATCGCCTCCTGGTCGAGCTCGGCGACGCGTTCGCCCACGTAGGGTAGCTCCCGCGCCCGCGCTACCAACCCATTAAGGCGTTCGACGAGCGCTTCGGGGTTCTGGATCAGGGTCTGCGCCTGCCCGAGGGCGGGGATGATGAGCACCAGAAGCGCGGCGACGACGGCGAGCGTCAGCACGACGAAGATCCCCATCACCGCCAGAACCCTCGGGACGCGCAACTGCTCGAGGTGCCGCACCAGGGGGTTGAGAGCGTAGGCGAGGACGGCCGCCATCAGGAACGTCAGCAGGACGCCGCTGAGCTGGCGGACGAAGACCACCAGCAGGAAAACGCCCACGGCGATCAGGATGTACTGGAGGTATGTCGAGACGACCAGTTTTCTGGCGGGCACCTCGGTCTCCGATCGAGAGCTTTACGA
>DASZKL010000351.1:0-3073 GCA_035947015.1 Rubrobacteraceae bacterium | reverse complement strand
GAGTGGGAGATCGCTCGATGCAGCCCGCACGCACTGCACGTAGGCCGGCGGACCGGGGTCTCTCTCGAACAAACTGGAGAGGGGCCTCTTGTCCTTGTGGTAGGCCTCGTACTCGCGGAATATCTCGAGGAACCGCGCGGCAGCGTAGACCGGATTGAGCAGCTCTTCCCCGCTGAAGGATCTTCCGGGCTTGCCATCGAAAGTGATCCGGAACATGCCGCCCCCCTGGTTCTGGGGGCAAATGATGAGGTTGGAGGGCTCCGGCACGATAGCGACATCCGCCTCGTACCCGCGGAGCCGGCAAGCCAACGTGCCGTTGGCGCCGCCGAACTCCTCGTCCACCACCGTCTCGATGGTGACGTCGCCCTCGAGCCGAACGCCGAGGTCGCCGAGCGCCCTCATCGCCATTATCGCCGCGGCCATGCCGCCCTTCATGTCGAAGATGCCCAACCCGTACTGCTTCCCCTCCTCGACGACCCCGGAGAAGGGGTCAACCGACCACGGGTCGTCCCCCGTCGGGACCGTGTCCATGTGGCCCGAGAACAGGATGGACCTTCCGCCGCCGGTCCCCAACTTCTTCCCTACGACGTTGGGACGCCCCTCGTAGCTCCTCCCGTCGAGGTACGCGGGATGCCCTGTCATCCCGGGGACGTCGGTCGGGAGGAACGTGTCCGTCGTGCAGCCGAGCTCTTCGAGGTATCCCTCCACGAACCTCTGCACTTCCTTCTCGTCACCGTGCGGGTAGCGGTTCTCGCTCGGTATGGAGACCAGCGACCTGTTCAGATCCAGTATCGCCCGACGGTTATCCTCGACCCAGTCGTCTATGGCCTCGAGATACATCCACCGAACCCCTTATAAGCTTTCAGCCGCTTATGCTACTATGTTCGGCAACCTGGGGAGGCCTCTAGGGGAAGGAGGGTGTTATGGAGGAAGGTGCGGCGCGCAGCACCGACCGTCGAGGATCCGTTTCGAGGCTCAACGTTTACATCGCGGGCACGGCCGCGATCATAGGCATTATCTACGGCTACGACCTGGGTTCCATCGCCAGCGCCATACTGTTCTTGCAGCCCGACCTCAACCTGTCCACCTTCATGGTCTCCGTTGTGACAGCCACGGTGGTGCTTGGGCAGTTGTTCGGCGCCCTCTTCGCGGGCCGAATCACCAACACCATCGGGCGCAAGCGCACGATGGTGTTGGTGGCACTAGGCTATGCCGTCTTCGCGGCCCTCCAGGGACTCTCTCCCAACGAGTGGTTCTTGATCGTCGCCAGGTTTCTCCTCGGGTTCACCATCGGCGTCTCGATCGTGACGGCGCCGGCCTACATAGCGGAGTCCTCACCGAGAAGCGTCCGGGGCTCCATGATCGTCACCTTCCAGATAGCCACAGTCCTTGGGATAGCCGTCGCCTACTTTGTCGGGGCGGCCCTGTCCGCCACCGAGAGCTGGCGCTTGATCCTCTCGCTCTCGGCGATTCCCGCCCTCGTTGTTCTGTTCCTCGTCCTCCGCCTGCCGGACACGCCCCGCTGGTCGCTGATGAACGGCCGGCGCGAGGAGGCCCTCGAGCTCGTGAGCCGCGTCCAGCCCGATGTGGACCCCGAAGAAGAAGTTAGCATGATCGAGGAAGACCTGTCCTACGAGGAGAAGGGCAGCTTCTTCGAGCTCTTCCAGGGACGTTTCCGGCTGGCCGCCACCTTCGTCATCGGCCTCGGCTTCTTGATCCAGATCACCGGGATCAACGCCATCGTCTATTACAGCCCGACCATTATCACGCAGGTTGGCGTCGAGAACCCGTTCACCGCGATCGCGGTGAACGGCCTGATCCAGCTCGCAGGGGCGGCGGCGGTTGGGGTCGCATTTCTCGTGGTAGACCGGTGGGGGCGCAGGCCCACGCTTCTAACAGGGGTCAGCACGATGGCCTTGGCCAACGGGGTTCTCATACTCGCCTTCGCGCTGGGTCCTTCCCCGGTGCTGGCCTTTAGCGGAATCCTCCTCTTCATCGTGGGCTTCAACTTCGGTTACGGGTCGCTAGTCTGGATCTACGCCTCCGAGAGCTTCCCCGCGCGGCTGCGCACCCAGGGCGGATCGGCCATGCTGACCTCGGATCTGCTCGCCAACTTTATCGTCGGCGTCGTGTTCCTAAACGCTCTGGGCGCACTGGGTGGGGCCTTGACCTTCGGCATCTTCATGGTGCTTGCGTTGTTCTCGCTCTTCTTCATCTACAGGCTGGCACCCGAAACCAAGGGACGCCAGCTGGAGTCGATCCGGACGTATTGGTACAACGGCGGCCGCTGGCCGGAGGAGGCGGAGACCCGCTCGTAGGGCAGAGGCAACCGGCGGGCGATCCGGCCACGTTGTTCTTTACCCCCTCACGACGGATAAATTTCGCCTTACAAGCGACGCGAGAGAGAGGGTAACGCCGTGGCGAAGGTAGCTATCGTGGTCCTGTCAGATACCGAGACGTCCGCAGACTCAGCAAGGGTGGCCAACGCCCTGACGACCGCCTACGAGTTCAAGGAGGCCGAGCAGGAGGTAACGCTCATCTTCACCGGGGCCGGGACCAAGTGGGTCGGCGAGCTCGCCGACCCGGATCACCGTCTCAACAGGGCGTTCAGCCTGGTTAAGGACAAGGTCGCAGGGGCTTGCAAGGCCTGCGCGACGTCCTTCGGGGTTAGGGAAGAGGTGCAGGCCTGCGGCGTTCCGCTGCTGACAGAGTACAGGGGCCACCAGAGCCTAAAGAAGGTGATCGACGAGGGTTACCAGGTGGTCACGTTTTGAGCTGGTCAGCACACTCAGCCTGCACCCCCGCACGGTACCTACCCGGTCGCGCTCGAGGCGTGGAAGCTACTAATCGCGTTGGCTGACTAGCTGACAAGTCGCCCGCAGAGCGACGTGCTGACAAGCGGAGGCGTCAGCCGAAGCGTGCTGACTAGAGGGTGCTTCCTCCCCTTCGTTCTGCGAGTATGTCCTCGATCTCCCTGGTGGCCCTGGCGATGACCTCGCGGACGCGGTGCAGCTTGTCCCGGTCCACCCTCCCGGCGCGCATCTCGCCGCCAAACAGCCGGCCGAGGCCGCCC
>DASZKL010000350.1:0-3569 GCA_035947015.1 Rubrobacteraceae bacterium | reverse complement strand
GGCAAGAACCGCTACCAGCTCCTCGACGTGGAGGACCTCTGCGAGGCGATCCACCTCTGCCTTACGCTTCCGGAGGAGAAGGTGAACGACACGTTCAACATCGGCGCGAAGGAGTTCACGACGATGAAGGAGGACTACCAGGCGGTCCTCGACTACGCCGGACACGGCAAGAAGGTTATAGGCTTCCCGGCCGCGCCGGCGCTCTGGAGCTTGAGGCTCCTGGACAAGCTCAAGCTTTCGCCGCTCTACAAGTGGGTCTACGAGACGGCTCCCAAGGACTCGTTCGTCTCCATAGAGAAGGCCGAGCGGGAGCTTGGCTTCAAACCGAAGTATTCCAACAAGGACGCTCTTCTGAGGAACTTTCGGTGGTATATCGAGAACCAGGCGCGATTCGAGAACGCCTCCGGGATTTCGCACCGGGTGCCGTGGAAGCAGGGCGTCATCGGGTTGCTCAAGCGTTTCTTCTAGTTAGCCCTCTAACCAGGATCCGCGTAACTCTCCCGTACCCTGTTCTTTCGGCCGAGTCGTCCGCTACCCGGCGCGGGACTTGCGGTACAGAGCGGCCTGGATGCGGCGGGCGTCCTCGTAGTCGCGGACGGCGTCCCAGAGCTTGCCTTCGGGGACGGTGGTGTGCCAGCGGTCGGCCCGGTAGCCGTAGCGGCGCTTGAGGGCCCGGACGGAGACTCCGGTGTACCGGAGGGCGTAGAGGAGCCGGCGCGTCTCGTCGGCCCGGCGGGGAAGGAGGCCGTAACGGCTCTCGGTCCACCAGCCGATCTCCGGCTGCGGCTTCTTCGAGCGGAGGATCAAACAGGCTTCCCACTCGACCCGTAAAGCGTTCATCTCGAACGTGCCCGGCAAAACGCTTAAGGGCCCGAGCGCGAACGAATCGTCTGCGTGGAACCCGAACGTGGCCTCGAAGAGATCCTTGAGGCGCCCCTCCTTGAGGTTCTCGTAGCGGGAGCGCAGAGCCAGAAGCTGCTCGTCGGAGTACGCCCGGAGCCCCTTGGCGGTCGGCCGCTTCGGGTTGAGCCCGCCCCGGCGTAGCACCTTCGAAAACGCGTTGTAAAAGCGAAGGCTCCTTAACAGCCAGACGAGGTATCCCCCAAGTCCGAGCGCGAGGCTGAACGCCATGGTCGCGTAAAATGCCCCTTCCGGTACCGGGACACCCTGGCCCGCGACGCTACGCGTTCCGAAGAGGTTGTAAAACAGCACGACAGCGGTCGTCGTCGCGATAAAGACCCCGAACGCCACCAGAAGAAAAGCTCCGAGCCTCCTCAACGGCGGGGAGCAAGCGGAGGCCAGACCCTCCCAGGCTACCTGCTCCTCGGCGACCCCGAGCGACGCTGTTTGTAACTTTTCCACGCGCAGCAGTATACCCCCAATTCGTAGCCCTTTATGCTCGCCAGGCACCGGTCCTCGTGGAAGCGGTCGCACCCAGGACGTAAGCGGTGTACGCCGCAACCTCTCGCGACGTGTGGTAGAGCCGCGGAGCGGGCGCGTCTTCGATAGGGCTCGTGGTCGTCGGGGAGCCGTACGCCTGTAGCCCCAGGTCCTGCGCCATGGTAAGCGAGCCGAACATGTGGAACCGATCGCTCACCAGCAGCACGGTCCTCAAGCCCTCCCGCTCGGCCAGGGCTTCCACCTCCCGCAGGCTCGCGTAGGTGTTGTCCCCACGGCTGACGGCGAGCAGCGCCTCGGGCGGTACGCTGCTGCGGTCTTCGAGATAGCGCACGCCCGCTTCGGCCTCCGTGTAGGAGTGGCTGTCCGGGTTTCTCCCGACCACGATCACGAGCGGGGCTACGCCCTCCTCGTAGAGCATGACCGCGTGCTCGAGGCGGGCGCGAAACACGGGCGAGGGCCAGCCCCGGTCTTGGCCCGCGCTGAGCACGACTATGGCGTCTGTGGGGCGGGCATCATCACGCGCGCCGGCGACCTTCACCTGCAGCGCCACGTACGAAGCCCACGAGAGAGCGAGGAGCGCGAGGGCGAGCACGAGCAGCGACAGAAAGGAGCGTCCGCGCGCCCCGGACCCCTTCCCCGCGTTGCGTGCTCTCTCCGCAGCGTCCTCCTCGTCGTGGTAGCGAAGCTCCTCGCTCATTCAGCGCCGTCCCCAGGGTCGTTGCGCTTCGGCCAAAGCAACATGCTCTTGATTATGTACCCCGATTCGGTTCCGTGTCGGGACAGGTCTGTCTTGGATAGTGTCTGGTAAGTTGTGGGTTGAGTAAGGAGGCGCACTTGACCCCAAAGCATGAGTTCGAGCAAGCCCTCAAGCGGGACGTGGAGGCCCGAGTCCGGGAAGGTGTGAAGGCCGTCCTGGAGGAGGTCCTCCAAGAGGAGATGACCGAGCACCTCGACGCCGGCTACCGGGAGCTGACCCCCACTCGCCGCGGCGAGCGCAACGGCCACTACACCCGCAACCTGGTTACCCCGGCGGGCAGGATCGAGCGCCTGGAGGTCCCCCGCGACCGCGAGGGCGAGTTCGTTACCGAGGTCTTCGAACGCTACAAGCGGATGACCGGCGACGTGGAGGAGGCGATTCTGGAGATGTACCTCTCGGGCATCTCCACGCGCAAGGTGGCGGGCATCACCGATGCCCTGAGCAAGGTGAAGGTCGGCAAGGACGCCGTCAGCCGCATCAGCGCGAGGCTCGAGGAGGAACAGAAGGAGTGGCGGGAGCGCTCGCTGAAAGAGAAGGGCTACCCTTACCTCTACCTGGACGCCATCTACCTGAAGGTCCGTTGGGGGGCGAGCGTGACGAGCATGGCGCTTTTGGCCTGCGTTGGGGTAGACGAGGAAGGTTTCCGGGAGGTCCTGGCGGTAGAGGTGGCCGGCTCGGAGAAGGGCGCGGCCTACGCCTCCTTGCTGCGGGGGCTATTGGACCGGGGCCTACGCGGAGTACGCCTGGTGGTCTCCGACGACCACGAGGGCATCAAGGCCGCGGTGGCAGGCGAGCTGCCCGGGGTGGAGTGGCAGCGGTGCGTGGTGCATTTCCAGCGCAACGTGCTCGCCCACGTGCCGGCGAGCGCGATGAGCGAGGTAGCCGAGGACCTGAAGGCGATCTTCAAGGTCCGGCGCGAGAAGACCGCCCGGGCCCTCGCCGAGGAGTTCGTCGAGCTTCACGGCGGGCGTTTCCCGAAGGCCATCTCCGTTTTCGAGGCGGGAGTGGACGACGCCCTGACCTACCTCGGCTACCCTGGCTCCCACCACGCCAGGATGCGCACGACGAACATGCTGGAACGCTTGTTCGAGGAGGTGAAGCGGCGAACGAGGGTGGTCGGGGTGTTCCCGAACGAGGGTAGCGCGAGCACGCTGGCGACGGAGATAGCCTTGAGGAACAGTGAGCAGTGGGCGCTGAAGCGCTACCTCACGATGGACACCCTCGAAGCAGCGGAAAAACCGAACCCACAACATTCGAGACGTTGACCGGTGCCATTCGGCAAAGTCTACGCGTGGCGCCCAGGGCGCGTCGTGATCGAGTGCGACTGCGGGGAGGTATTGTCCCTCACCTACTCCGTCACCGTCTGCGGGTGCGGCACGGATCACGCAGCCGCCATCCAAGAGGAGCTGGA
>DASZKL010000349.1:0-5743 GCA_035947015.1 Rubrobacteraceae bacterium | reverse complement strand
GCTACCTGAGGCCCGAGGACGGCGGGTACCTCTACGGGTACTTCGAGCCCGACCCGACGAGCTTTGACCTCCAAAGACTACAGGCCGGATTCAAGACGGCTGACATCGAGGAACCGGTAGAGGTCATGGAGGAGGCTCGCGAGAGGCTTGCCCCCGTCTTCCCCGTGTTGCAGAGGCTGGAGATCGCCGGCTACAAGCGAGGCCTGACGACCTTCGCCCCGGACGGCGCCTACCTTGTCGGCCCTGTGCCGCAGGTAGATGGGCTCTTCGCCGCCACAGGGTGCGCTGCTCTGGGCATAGCTGGCTCTGCGGCGGTTGGTAGCTGGCTGGCCAACTGGGTAGTGCGGGGTGAACCGGGTGAGGACCTGTCTCCGGTTGATCTCGACCGCTTCGGGGAGAAGGCCTCGGATCGCGCCTGGGTGAGGCGGGAGGGCGAGGAATTCTACGGCGGCTACTACAGCATCCCCTCCATGTCCGTGACCTAGAGCTCGAGGAGCCGATAAGTTCTATGCCCATTCACTTCCCAGCCGAGGAGCTGGCGACCCGCCGAGAGGCCGCTGCCGCCGAGCTCGCTCGGCGCGGCCTCGACGGCCTGCTCATGTTTCGCCAGGAGTCGATGTACTACCTTACCGGGTACGACACCTTCGGTTACGTCTTCTTCCAGTGCCTCTACATGGGGGCGGACGGCGAGACCCTCACCCTCCTGACCCGCACCCCCGATGTGCGCCAGGCCGAGCACACCTCCGTGATCGCGGACGTCCGGGTTTGGTACGACGCCGAGGGCGTCAATCCGGCCGAGGACCTCAGGAAGATCCTCGAGGAACACGGATGCCGGGGGAAGCGGCTGGGGATCGAGACCGACGCCTACGGCCTGACGGGATTCAATTCGAGGCGGGTGGAGGCCGCGCTCGACGGGTTCTGCGCGCTGGTCGAGGTCTCGGATCTCGTGACCCGCCTGCGGGCGCTCAAGTCCGAGGCCGAGATCGCATACGTGCGCAAGGCGGCTCGGCTCGCCGACGCCGCCCTCGATCGAGCCGTAGAGCGTGCGGGCCCTGGCGCCTTCGAGGGCGACGTTCTCGCGGCGCTGCAGGGGGCTATCTTCGAGGGGGGCGGCGACTTCCCAGCCAACGAGGTGATCATCGGCTCGGGCCCTCGCGCCCTGTTGTTTCGCTACTGCGCTGGCATGCGCCACATGGACCCCGTGGACCAGCTCTCTCTGGAATGGGCTGGCTCCTACCGCCACTACCACGCCGCCATGATGCGCACTTTGTGCGTTGGCGGCGCCTCGAACTACCAGCGTCACCTCTTCTCCGTCGTCCGCGAGGCCCTCGAGGAGATGACCGAAGCGCTCTCTCCCGGTCGTCCCGTCGGCGAGGTCGACGACGCCCACCGGCGCGTGCTGGACGGCGCCGGGCTCGAAAAGCACCGCTACGCGGCGTGCGGCTACTCGTTGGGTACCACGTTCAGTCCGAACTGGATGGACTGGCCGATGCTGTTCTCGGGGAACACCGTGCCGGCGGAGCCGGGGATGGTCTTCTTCCTGCACTGTATAGTGGCCGACTCCGACAGGGGGGTCGCCATGAGCCTGGGCCGCACCTGCCTCGTGGCAGACGAAGGTAGGGAGGTCCTCTCGGCGCGACCACTCGAGCTGATAATCGTCTGATGCCGCCCTCGGCTGCTCCTATGTTGAAAAGACGCTCGTATTACATGTAAGCTGCCCAGGAAGCGCGGAACAAGGGAAGGGGAAGCATGGCTGAAGCGGGCGTAGAGCAGCGGGGTGGGGGCAGGCAAGAAGGTCACCTGCAACCTGGTCTGAAGAGACGGCACATGACCATGATCGCCATAGGGGGGATCATCGGGGCCGGGCTCTTCGTTGGGACCGGGCCGATCCTCAACCAGGCCGGTCCGGCGACGATACTAACGTATCTCCTGACGGGGACCATCCTGATCCTGATCATGCGGATGCTCGGCGAGATGGCGGTAGCTTATCCTTCGGTCGGCTCCTTCTCGGACTACGCCCGGATGTCGCTTGGCAACTGGGCCGGTTTCGCAATCGGATGGCTCTACTGGTACTTCTGGGCGATCGTGGTCGGGTTCGAGGCCGTCGTGGCGGCCGGCATCCTGGGGCAGTACATACCGGGGATAGCGCCCTGGCTCATATCTTTGATACTGATCCTGTTCCTCACCGCTACCAACCTCTACTCCGTCGGCTCCTACGGCGAGTTCGAGTTCTGGTTCGCCGGCATAAAGGTCGCGGCGATCATCATCTTCATAGTCCTCGCAGCGCTGTTCGTAATCGGCGTGTTTCCAGGCGGGGGCATGGGTCTCTCGAACCTCTACGACGAGGGCGGCTTCTTCCCCAACGGTGGGCTCGTGATGTTCAGCGGGGTCGTCACGGTGATCTTCGCTTTCGTCGGGGCGGAGATCGTCACCATCGCGGCGGCCGAGTCCAACGAGCCCGAGCGGGGTATAGCCCGGGCTACCAACCAGGTCATCATCAGGATTCTGCTCTTCTACGTTGTCTCGGTCTTCTTCCTCGCCGCCGTCGTGCCGTGGGACACCCCGTTCAGCGGAGAAGACGTGCTCCAGAGCCCGTTCACCATCGCGTTCGAGAGGATGGGTATACCCTTCGCGCCCGACCTGATGAACTTTGTGGTCCTTACCGCCGTGCTCTCCGTCCTCAACTCGAGCCTCTACACCACCTCGCGGATGCTCTTCGCCCTCACGCGGCACAACGATGCGCCGCAGTTCTTGCTCAACACCACCCGCCGCGGCGTGCCGATGTGGGCGATTTTAGCCGGAACCACCTTCGGCTACGTCTCCGTCCTGCTCTACTACTTCTTCCCCGAGCAGGTCTTCACGTGGCTGATCAACGCCTCCGGGGCGATCGCGCTCTTCGCCTACCTGCTGATCGCTATCTCGGAGCTCGTGATGCGCCGCCGCCTGGAGCGTGAGGATCCCGAGAGGCTCCAGTTGAGGATGTGGCTCTACCCCTGGCTGACGTACCTGTCTATAGCCGCCATGGCGGCGGTGCTAGTCGCGATGGCCGTCATCCCCGACCAGCGTCCGCTGCTCATAGCGAGCGTTATCAGCGCCGTCGTGATCCTCGTGGCCTACCTGCTTCGCCGCCAGTTCGGCCCCCCGGAGAAAGACCCCGACGAGCTGGCCGAAAGATAGTTCCGAACGCAGAGGGGAGAAACTCTTGACCCGCTACGAGCCGGCCGACTCCTTCGCCACACCGCGCTTCTCCGGCGTGCGTACCTTCATGAGGTTGCCCAGCGTCCAGGACCTCGATAATAGCGACGTCGCGATCGTCGGCGCCCCCTTCGACACCGGCGCCACCTTCCGCGCCGGCGCCCGCTTCGGCCCCGAGGGCATAAGGGCGGTCTCGCACCTCCTCCGGCGCTACAACCCGAGCCTCGACGTGATGATCTTCGACCACCTCTCGGTCATAGATTACGGTGACGTGCCCGTCGTCCCCGGCTACATCGAGGAGAGCTACAGGAGGATAGCGGAGGGACTCGAGCCCATACACCGGGCAGGGGTCGTCCCCATCGTGCTCGGCGGCGACCACTCGATCGCCCTGCCGGAGCTGCGTGCCGCAGCCGCGGTGCATGGTCCTCTCGCCCTCGTGCAGTTCGACTCGCACCCGGATACCTGGGACGCCTATTTCGGCCAGAAGCACACGCACGGGACGCCCTTCAGGCGCGCCGTCGAGGAGGGGCTCCTGAGCCCGGGGCGCTCGATCCAGGTCGGGATGCGGGGCTCGATCTACGAGGCGGGAGACTGGGAAGACGCGAGAGAGATGGGCTTCGACCTCGTCCCTACCGACGCGATCCGCAAGCTCGGGATAGAGGAGACTATAGCTCGCATTCGCGAGAGGGTAGGGGATGCCAGAGTCTATGTCTCCTTCGACGTCGACTTCGTGGACCCGGCGTTCGCCCCCGGTACGGGGACGCCCGAGATCGGGGGCTTCACGAGTCGCGAGGCGCAGGAGTTCGTGCGTGGTCTTGCGGGCCTCGATCTCGTCGGTTGCGACGTCGTGGAGGTGTATCCGGCTTACGATCCGGCCCAGATCACGGCGCTCTTGGCCGCGAACGTGGCGCACGAGTTTCTGAGCCTGGTCGCCCTCAGAAGAAAGAACGGGGGATAGGAATGCTACTCGACTACGTGGTCATAGCTCTCTACTTCGCCGTGATGATCGGCGCCGGCTACTGGGGTTTGAGGCGAGCCAGGAGCGCCGAGGACTACCTCGTCGCAGGGCGGCGCCTCGGCCCATTCATGTACATAGGGACGCTGAGCGCGGTGGTGCTTGGCGGCGCCTCGACCATCGGCGGGGTGGCGCTGGGCTACGAGAACGGCATCTCGGGCATGTGGCTCGTCTTCTGGATCGGTGCGGGCGTTATAGCCCTCGGTGTCCTGTTGTCCACCCGGCTCTCCAGGCTCGGGGTCTACACCGTCTCCGAGATGCTGGAGAACCGCTACGGGAGCGCTTCGCGCCTGATCAGCGCGATCATCATAGCCGCCTACGCCCTGATGATCGCGGTGACCTCGACCATCGCCATAGGCACGGTCTTCAACGTAGTTCTCCCCCTATCGCCCAGCGTGGCGATCCTGGTCGCCGGGGGCATCGTCGTCGCCTACTCGGTGGCCGGCGGGATGTGGTCTATCACCCTAACGGACTACTTGCAGTTCTTGATAATGACCGTCGGTATCTTCTTCCTCTTATTGCCTCTCTCTATCGCCGCAGCCGGGGGATTTTCGGGGATGAGTGAGGCACTGCCGGCCTCCTACTTCGACCTCACGGCTATCGGGTGGCAGACGATCTTCGCCAATTTCCTGCTCTTCTTCTTCGGGCTGATGATCGGACAGGACATTTGGCAGCGGGTCTTTACGGCGCGCAGCCCCGAGATCGCGCGGTGGGGCAGCATCACGGCGGGCGTCTACTGCCTGCTCTACGCCCTCGCCGGCGCCCTGGTAGGAACCGCGGCGCGGGTGTTGCTCCCCGACCTCGGGTCGCCTGACAACGCCTTCGCCCGCGTCGCGAGCGAGGCCCTCCCGGCGGGGATTACAGGGCTGGTCCTGGCGGCGGCGCTCGCGGCGGTGATGTCCACCGCAAGCGCTGGCCTCCTGGCCTCGTCCACCATCCTCGCCAACGACGTCTACGCCGGCTTCGTTGCGAGAGGCGAACACAACAGGGTCCTGGTGAGCCGCATCACCACCTTGCTCGTGGGCGTTATAGTCCTGGTGATCTCGCTGATCGTCAGCGACGTGATAGGGGCCCTGACGGTAGCCTACGATCTCCTGACCGGTGCCCTGTTCGTACCCATAGTGGGCGCCCTGTTCTGGAGGCGCGCAACTACAGCGGGCGCTTTGGCGTCCATGGTGGCGGGCAGCGTCGTCGTGGTGATCTTTATGGTCGTGGACGGGCTGTTCGCGTATACCCCCATAATCTGGGGGATGCTGGTGAGCCTCGTCGTCTTCGTGGTGGTGAGCCTCCTGACACCCAGACCCTCCGAGGAGCATATGAGGGCCTGGGAGAATAGGCTCGAAGGAACCGGCACCCGGACGTAGCGAGGGGTATACTGCAAAACGTCAGACTGACGGGAAGAGGTGTCGAAGATGCTGGAGTCCACGAGGATCAAGACCGAGATACCCGGTCCGAAGAGTAGGGCCCTGATGGAGCGGCGCAGGGGGGCGGTTTCGGCTGGCCTCGGGATCGCCACGCCGATACTCGCCAGCG
>DASZKL010000348.1:0-2779 GCA_035947015.1 Rubrobacteraceae bacterium | reverse complement strand
GGCCCCGCAACCCTCCAGGGACGAGCGTCCTCCAAGGGTAGCGGCTCAACCGGCCGATGCACAGACCCTACCCGGCAGAACGGTCTACCGGGGGCGCCGAGGCCGGTGGAGGGGAGCCCTGGCCGTCCTGGCGCTCGTTGCGCTGCTGGCTCTGGTCGGGGTAATAGTCGCGCCCCTGCTTCTCGGCGGCGGCGACCAGGAGGGCGCTAACGTCTCAGGAGGGGGGGATCAGAACGCCGCCAACGACGACCAGGCTCGGGGAGGACAGACCCCCCAGCAGCAAGAGCCGGAGCAGCAGCAGCAGGAGCAGCCACAGCAGGAGCCCTCCCAGCAGCAGTCAGGGGGTGACCAGGCAGAGGACGGCCTCACGGCGGAGGCCGCCGAGAGGACTGTCGAGGATTTCTACACGCTGACCTCCGAGGGGAGTTACGACAGAGCCGACGAGCTTCTGAGCGAGGGCTGGCGGCAGGAGCATTTCCCTACCCGGGACGTATACGAACGGACGTTCGCCGTGGTCGAGAGCGTGGAGTTCGTAGAGGGGCCGACCGCCGAGGTCTCCGGTGATGCGGCGACCGTCACCGGTCGCACCAGGGCTACGAAGACCGACCAGATCGAGATAAACCAGGGGACCTGGTACCTCGTGGACGTGGGCGGCGAGTGGAGAATAAACAGTTGGGAAGTGAGCAACCTCAGCACGCAGCCAACCTAGACGCGATGGGCGCGAGCCGCGGAAGGAACACCCTCTGAAGACCGTACTCACGGCGCTGGTATCTGCGACCATCGGCGGGCTCGTAACCGCGCTCTTTATCTTCGTCGGGATGTCAGGGCTGGAGGATGAGCCCGGAGACGTGACGATCAGGGAGGTCTCGCCGCCGGCGGAGGAGGTCTCCGGGGACGGCGACGCTCCGCCGGTGCGCGAGGTTTACACGCAGAGCGGCGCCGGCGTGGTGAGCGTGGACGTGTCCTCGGAGTTCGGACCGAGCGGGGGATCCGGGTTCGTACTGGACGAGCAAGGCCACATCGTCACCAACCAGCACGTCGTGGAGGGGGCCGAGGATGTCTCGGTCAGGTTCGCAAGCGGCGTCAGGGAGGAGGCGGAGATAGTCGGCGAGGATCCTTCGACCGACGTTGCGCTAATAAAGGTGGATGCCTCGGAGGGGATACTCGAGCCGCTGACGCTCGGTGATTCGAGCTCCGTCGGGGTCGGGGAGCCGGTCATCGCCATAGGCAACCCTCTGGGCATCGGGATCAGCGTCACTACCGGGATCGTGAGCGGCGTCGGCCGGCCCATAAAGGCCCCGAACGACTACACCATAGACGACGCCGTCCAGACCGACGCGGCGATAAACCCGGGCAACTCCGGTGGACCGCTGCTCGACTCGCGCGGCACGGTCATCGGGGTGAACGCCCAGATCGCCTCCGAGTCCGGCGGGTTCGAGGGCGTGGGCTTCGCCGTCCCGATAGACACCGTGAAGAGCGTGATCAAGCAGCTAGTAACGACCGGGGAGGTGGTACACGGGTACATCGGGGTTCGCATGTTCTCTGTCGGGGTAGACGAGCTCGCCGCCTACACCGGCCTCTCGAAAGAGGAGCTCGCCGACGAGTACGGCCTGCCCGGGAACGGGGCCATAGTGAGCGAGGTAACCTCCGGCGGACCCGCCGAGGAGGCCGGCATCGAGGGTGGGGGAGGGGAGGAGATCGAGGGCATAACGGTCCCTACCGGAGACGTGATAACCGAGGTCGAGGGGAAGCACATCTCTTCCCCCGACGACGTGATAGAGGTGGTCAACTCATCGAGGCCCGGCGACAGGCTGGCGCTCACCGTCGTGACCCCTGGCGAGGAGCCACGCCAGGTCCAGGTTACCGTCGGCGTGCGGCCAGACAACGCGTAGAGGGTTGGCGTGCAGATGAGAGTTCGGCCCCGGGGAGACGGATCTCTACGTTTCCGCTCTGCCACCGGGGAGAGGGGCTGGGGGTATCGTGGCGCGCGGCAAGGTCAAGTGGTTCTCCGAAGAGAAGGATTACGGCTTCATCGAGGGCGAGGATGGGGAATTCTTTGTCCACTACACCGAGATAGTCGGCGAGGGCTTCCGCACCCTCGAAGAGGGAAGCGAGGTGGACTTCGAGGTAGTGGAGGGCCGCAGAGGCAGGAAGCAGGCCGTCAGGGTCGAGATCGTCGGCTAGCGGGACGACCCCGACTTCTTTTCGTGGGGGATGAGTGTTCGACCTAGAGGGGTTCAAGCGCGACGCCGCATACGCGGCGGTGGACCGTTACGTCGAGAGCGCCATGACCGTGGGCCTGGGATCCGGGACGACCGCCGCTTTCGTCGTCGAGCGAATCGGGGAGCTCCTCGCCCGCGGGGCGCTGCGGGATCTGAGGGGAATACCGACCTCGCAACGAACGGCGGCGCTGGCCCGCGAGGTCGGCGTCCCGCTCGCGGCTCTATCTGAGGCTCGCCCCGCGCTCACGCTGGACGGGGCTGATGAGATCGGGCCAGATCTCGCCCTCATCAAGGGAAGGGGCGGGGCGCTTCTGCGGGAGAAGATCGTCGCCTCCTCCTCAGAGGGCGGCCTCGTCGTCGTCGCCGACGGCTCGAAGCCCGTGAACGTGTTGGGACAGGGCCCGCTTCCGGTCGAGGTCGAGCCTTTCGGCTGGGAGACGACCATGGAGGCCCTCTCTTCGCTGGGCTGCGAGCCGGCGCTCCGGATGGACCGCGCGGACCCGCACCATCCCTTCGTCACCGACGGTGGTCACTATACGGCGGACTGCCTCTTCCCC
>DASZKL010000347.1:0-2877 GCA_035947015.1 Rubrobacteraceae bacterium | reverse complement strand
TTCTCGATGGTCCACGGCCGCAGCGTGGAGGAGTGCGAGGGCGTCCTGGACGCGATGGCCGCCGAGAGCGGCATCGACGAGCGGCTCTCCCTATACTCCACCCGCGAATACAAGAAGACGCGGGTGCGCTACTTCACGCCCGAGATGGAGGCCTGGGAACGGCTCTACGCCGGCGTCCTTCGCTAATTTAGGTTTCAGGTATCAGACTTCAGGCTTCAGGATTCTTTGGTCTAGGGACGTTGCCTTGTTGAGCTGGGTGCTGCTTGTGGCCCTATTCTCTGCGCTTCTGGCGGGGACGGTCACAGGGATGACGGGGTTCGGGCTCGCCCTCATAAGCACGCCGCTCCTGCTCTTCGTCTACGAGCCGCGCACGGTCATCGTCCTGACCGCCATCTTCTCGATCTTCATCAGCGGGGCCGTGGTGCTCGACTCGTGGCGCGACGCTCACGAGCGCCTGGCGTTAGCTCTCCTGCTCCCCGCCCTCGCCGGAATCTTCGTCGGGACGGAGATATTGAGAGCGGTGAACCCCGACTACATCCGTCTGGCGATTGGCGTCATCGTGGTCTTCTCGGCCCTGCTGCTCCTGCGAGACGTAAGGCTACCGGGAGCGGGATCGCGGTGGGGACCCCTTGTGGCGGGCTCGACTAGCGGCGCCCTCTCGACCTCGACGGGCCTCGCCGGTCCCCCGATAGTGCTTCTCCTGGCGGCCCGCGATCTCCCCAAGCACGCCTTCAGGGGTACGAGCGCCCTCTACTTCCTAGCCATGAGCCTGGTTGGCATCGTCGTCCTGTCTTTGCGCGGGCTCGTCGAGGGGGGAGACCTCCAACTCGCAGCGGTCTTGATCCCCGCGGCCATAGTGGGAAAAGCGATCGGTACAGCCGCCTTGAAGAAGGTCTCCGAGGCCGCCTTCCGCGCCATCAGCCTTGGCATCGTGATCTTCACGGGCACTCTGGGCGTCGCGACCGCCGCGTGGGCGTTGATCTAGTACTTCAGCCAGTCAGCACGCTCCAGCCCTCTTAGGGCTTCGCTCGTCAGCACGCATCGGGCCTACCGGCCCTTGCTTTCAGCATTTCAGCTCTGGCTGACTAGCTGAGAAGTCGCCCGCAGGGCGACGTGCTGAGAAGCGGAAGCCGAAGCGTGCTGACCTGTAGTGAACTGATCAACATGACGGTCTGGAACAGTGGCTGAGGTTTGTTACCCTCAAACCGACGACACGTGAGGTATGAGCAAGCCCGGGATCCGGAGCAGATTTCGCCTGTTGCGAGATCCCGGCGTTCCGGAAAGGAAGATGGCAACGCGCTCCTCGAGTTATCAGCCCGCGCGGGCAGCGTCCCGATTTCTTGGCGGCTTTCGTGACAAAGCTTCTCGCGGTCGAGGGTCTGGCAAGCCCCCGATCTCGACCGAGACGGGAGGCCGCCGGTGAGGCGGCCATCCACCAGCGGACGCCTGTCGTTCGTAGTGTTGCTGTTCTCTCAGCTCGCCGCGACGACCGGGTTTATGTTCGTGATCCCCTTCATGCCGCTCTACGTGGAGCAGTTGGGCGTGGAGAACCCAGGGCACGCCGCCGCCTGGGCTGGCCTCCTGGACGCGGCGCCGGCCGTGACGATGGCGCTGGCCGCGCCCCTCTGGGGGAGATTGGGCGACATGGTAGGACAGAAGAAGATGCTCTTGCGAGCCACCCTGGCTGGCTCGGTGATGCTGGGCCTGATGGGGCTCGTGACCGCCCCCTGGCAGCTCCTGCTCCTCCGGTTGTTGCAGGGCTCCGTAACGGGGACGGTAGCGGCTGCGACGGTCCTGACTTCGGCCACGGCTCCGCCAGAGAAGGCCCCTTTCAGGCTCGGCGTCCTCCAGATGTTCATCTTCGTCGCCTCCGCCACCGGCCCCTTCGCGGGCGGCGCCTTCGCGGACCTCGCTGGCATCCGGGCCTCCTTCGGGATTACGTCGGCTCTGCTCGCAACTTCGGGCTTCATGGTCCTCCTCGGCGTGGGTGAGGCCAGACCCGCCCGATCCGAAACCCCAGAGGGGGAGACATCGGGGAAAGAACCGTTGCCGTACAGGCTGCTATTGCCCGGCGTGCTCGCGCTGTTCGCGGTCCACCTCTCGATGACGAGCGTACTCCCCGTGATGCCCGGCTTCCTCGAGACGCTCATGGAAGAGCCGGTACGGGTGGCAACCCTGGCAGGACAGGTGATCGGCGCCTGCGCCCTGGCGGCAGCCCTGGGTTCCTTCGCCGGAGGGCGGCTGGCGAACCGGTTCGGGACGCAGCGTGTGATCCTCTGCGCGCTTCTCTTCGCCGGGGTCTCCTCCCTGCCACAGGCGTGGGTAGAGACGGTGGCCGAACTCTGGGCCTTGCGCCTGGCGACGACCTTCTTCCTCGGCGCCGTCATTCCTGTCGCCAACCTCGCCGTCCGCTCCTCTGTGCCGCGGGAGCGCCAGGGGGCAGCCTTCGGCGTCGCCGCCTCGGCTACCTCGGCTGCATTTGGCATCGGTCCCCTGGCGGGGGGTCTGCTGGCGGCCACCTTCGGCTTCGGCGTGCCGTTCTCGATCGCAGGTGTGCTCCTGATCTGCGTTTCTATCGCCTTCTTGGCGACACCACGAAAGAGGACGAGGGCACGCCTCGTCCGTGCCTGGAGAACGGCCCTGGCCCACCTCGTCCGTTAGACGGGAGAGCTCGAGCCGGCAGAAAGCTAGCCGGCCAGCATTCTCTCCAGCTCGAGGAAGTCGCCGGCGACGAGGTCGAATGAGGGATCTGGCGGCTCCGGCTCCTTACCGGGGCCGAATTCCAGGGGGCGAGGGACGTATGCGGTGCGGAGGCCGTTCTCTCGGGCGGCGCGCAGGTCGTCTGGGTGGGCCGCTACCATCATCACCGCTCCAGGG
>DASZKL010000346.1:0-1660 GCA_035947015.1 Rubrobacteraceae bacterium | reverse complement strand
GAGCGAGGTCAGAAGCGGTGGGATCAGGGTCTGCACCCAGACCCTGGTGAAGCGCAGGATCTCGCGCGAGAGGAGCGTCCGGAAAGGCCTATCCGCGACTATCACGTCCGACCACCTTCAGATACACCTCCTCGATGTTGGCAGCCCCGTAGCGCTGCTTCAGCTCGCCGCTGGTCCCCTGGGCGGCGATCCTGCCGCCGTTTATGAGCGCGATCTCCTCGCACAGAGCCTCCGCCTCCTCCAGGTAATGCGTCGTGAGCAGGATGGTCAGCCCGTTGTGATTCAACTCCCGGATGTAACCCCACAGCTTGTAGCGGAGCTCGATGTCCACCCCGGCCGTCGGCTCGTCGAGGAAGAGAATCTTCGGGTCGTGCATGAGGGCCCTGGCGAACAGCACGCGCCGCTTCATCCCACCAGATAAGGTGTTGACCCTCTGCCGGCGCTTCTCCGTTAGGGCGAAGCGCTCGAGCAGATCCTCGGTTCTCTCTCTGGACTTCTCTTTCGGAACCCCGTAGTAGCCGGCGTGGTAGAGCATGGTCTCCTCGACGGTCAGGAACTTGTCGAGGTTTATCTCCTGCGGGGAGACCCCGATCATGCGCCGCGCCTCCCGGAACTCCCTGTACGCGTCCCGCCCGAAGACCTCGACCGTACCCGAGTCCGGGCGCGCCAGGCTCACGACGCTGTTTATGAGCGTCGTCTTCCCCGCCCCGTTCGGCCCGAGAAGGCCGAAAAAGCGTCCCGCCTCGACCTCCAGCGAGACCCCGTCCAGGGCAAGGAGCCCTGTGGAGTAGGTTTTCTTCAGCTTCTCGATCTTGAGCGCCGGGACCCCGTTCATCCCGGCACCCCTGTACCGTGCACGCTCAAGACCTCTATGCAGTTGAAGCCGGCCACCCCGGCCTCGATGGCTATGATTTTCATACGACAGAGGAGTTTACCTCAAGAGGTCGCGGTGACCACGAGGGGGACCACACCGCTCTAGTTCCGCCCGCCGAAGTCCAGCCGTACTTTGTGATCACCGTCCAGTTTGAGCGCGGCGGCGTAGGGCTTCCCAGCCTTGCTCTTGAAGCCCTTGAGCTGGCCGGTGCGCCTCTTCGTCAGGAGTTGCTTGGCCTGAGCCTCGCTCAGGCGCCTGCCGGAGACCTGCTTCCAGATGGCGAAGTCGCAGCCGCTCGTCTTCCAGGCCGAGCAGGAGTAGGCCTTCCTGGTCTCGACGACCGGGGAACCGCACTTCGGGCACGCCCCGAGGGGCACCCGATCGCGGGAGGAGGGAGACGCCAGCTTCTCCCCCTGCATGCCGCGCACCCCTTCGACCAGCTCCGTGACGAAGCCATTTATGTCGGACATGAAGTCGGGGCGGCGTTCTGTGCCACGCTCCATCTCTGCGAGGCGTCTCTCCCACCGAGCGGTCAGCTCGGGCGAGGAGAGCGGGCTCTCCCCTAGAAGCGAGATCAGGGCCCGCCCCTTGTCCGTAGGGACGAGCGTTCTCTTCTCCCGTTCCACGTAACCGACCTTTACGAGACGCTCGATGATCGCCGCCCTCGTCGCCGGCGTACCGAGCCCGGACTCCTTCATCGCCTGCCTCAGCTCCTCGTCCTCGACGAACTTCCCGGCGGTCTCCATCGCCCCGAGCAGCGCGGCCTCCGAGTAGCGCGGCGGCGGC
>DASZKL010000345.1:0-3416 GCA_035947015.1 Rubrobacteraceae bacterium | reverse complement strand
CATGTAGACAATTACCCCTTCTCCCTCCTTGGCCACCCGCTCGAGGGAGGCCTCAAGCTGTGCTCCGCAGTCGCAGCGCAAGGAGTGAAGGGCATCCCCTGTTAGGCATGCTGAGTGCACCCTGACCAGCACCCCGTCCTTACCTTCTGGGTTACCCATGAGGAGGGCAAGGTGTGTGAGGTCGTCGAGGTCGTTTTCGTAGGCTCTCAGTCTGAACTCTCCATAGGGTGTGGGCAGTCTCGTCTCCACCGCACACGTCACCAAGGGTTCCGAAGTTCCGAGTGAGTCCCGCGGGTCGTGAACCCGAGTAGTCGTTCCGATCAAGTCTCTACCTCCCTGTTCTCCTGCGAATCGTCGCTTCGTTCCTTCAACAGAACGCCACGATTCGGCAGCCAGCCCGCCGACCGTGAGAGACCGCCAACGGGGACACGCACCACCCTCATGGTCCTGAACGCCTTATGCTCCATTACGCGTCTCCTCAAAGGTCGTTCTCACTACCTCCACTGCACTCTATATAGATTACAACAATATGTCAAGTATAAACTTGATTTATTAAAATAATTTGATTTACTTGCTATACTGTCGGCGATGGAGAGGAGAATCGGCATGGTTAGCAATCGGAACGAGAGGTTCTTCGAAAGCACACGGGGGCAGGTCGTCACGCTGCTGAGGCGCTCGGACCACACGGTCGAGGGGCTTGCACGAGCGCTGGGGCTCACGGACAACGGCGTCCGCGCGCACCTTGCGGTTCTCGAGCGCGACGGCATCGTGCGACAGCGAGGTTCGGTGCGTCGTAGCAGTGGCGGCGGCAAGCCCGCTTACGTGTACGAGCTGACGGAGGAGGCCGAGGACCTATTCCCGAAGGCCTACGAGCCCACTCTACGCCGTCTGCTGGAAGTCCTATCCGAGCGCCTTGGATCCGAGGAATCGGAGGCGCTGGCGAGGTCGGTGGGTCGTCGCCTGGCGGAAGAGTATTCCGTACGGGGTGATAGCGAGCACGCGCGGCTCGAGTCGGCGGTTGAGATATTCAACGAGTTGGGCGGCCTCGCCGAACTCGAGGAGCGAGACGGCGCGCTGGTCATCCGTGGTTATAGCTGCCCGCTGGCTGGCGTATCGCCTGAGCATCCCGAGGTGTGCCGCATGGCCGAGACCCTGATCTCCGAGCTGGCGGGCGTGCCGGTCTACGAGCACTGCGATCGCAGCGAGCGACCGAGGTGCTGTTTCGAGGTACCTGCCTCCGACAGCACCCCGCAGGAGTAATCGGGTACGCCGGCTAGGTAACGCAAGGTTGTCGGGAGCAGCGTTAGCTCGGGCCCCTATTTCAGACGGTAGAACGCGCCCAGTATCCCGCCGTAGACGAGGTGGGCCAGGATCAGCGATAGCGGAGTGCGCCGACCGTAGTTGAGGGCCATAAAGCCTGGTGGTTCCAGTTGCTTGGTAGGCGTCGGCCCCTGCTGCTCGTTCGCCATCCGCGGGTGCATGGCGGGTAGAGCGGGCATGGCGACGACCAGCACGTAGAGCGAATGCACCAAGCCGATCGCGGCGCCCAGCCACCAGCTCGCCCGGCGCCAACTCTCGAATGCTGCGGCGTAGACCGAAGCGAAGATCCAACCGTTTACGAAGTGCATCCCGAAGCCCACCAGCCTTGCCCGGTCTCTGTCTGGGGTCAACATGGTTCCTAACATGAAGGGGAAGTTTATGCGGGTCAGGCCGAGTCGCTGGCTCCCATCCAGTATGGTCGTCAAGACCACCGTGCCTACAAAGCCCCACAGCAAGACACTGCGCTTGTTCATGTCTGATCCTCCGTTCGTATGCCGTTCGCCGGACGCTCACCCGAGGCCGACGCGTTTCCCGCCTGCGATTCGGCGAGCGTGAGCGCCGCATTGATGAGCCCGATGTGCGTGAACGCCTGCGGGAAGTTCCCAAGGGCCGCGCCGGTGTCGGGGTCTATCTCCTCGGCGAAGAGCCCCACCTCGTTCGCGTAAGCGAGCAGTCCCTCGAAGGCCCGGGTCGCCGCTTCGACGTTGCCGCCGCGGGCCACACATTCCACAGCCCAGAAGCTGCAGATTCCGAAAGCGCCTTCGCCGGGCGGGAGGCCGTCGTCGGTCCCCGTCTCGTAGCGGTAGAGGAGGCTGCCGCGGGCGAGCTTCTCGTGGATGCGTGCGCAGGTTGAGCGCATCCGCGGGTTCGTGCCTTCGGCGTAGCCGTACAGCGGCAGGGTCAGGAGGCTCGCGTCCATCTCGTCGCCGTCGAAGGTGCGCGTGTAACTTCTTATGCGCTCGTTGTACCCGCGCGCCTCGATCTCCTCGCGAATCTCCTCCCTGTTGGTGCGGAACAGGTCGACTGAGACCTCAACGTAGCCGGCTTCGTGCATCTTGATGAGGCGATCGAGCGCTACCCAGCATAGTACCTTCGAGTGGGTGTTGTGAAAACGGCCGGAGCGCCCCTCCCATATCCCCTCGTCCGGCTCGCGCCAGATTCTGCACACCGTACGGCCGAGGCCGTCGAGCATCCGATTCGTATCACGGTCGAAGCGTCCGCCGCGATCCGCGAACTGCGCGGCGGCGTCGATGACTTCCCCGTAGACGTCGAGCTGGAGCTGACCCTGGGCGTCGTTGCCGATCCGCACCGGACGAGACCCCGCGTATCCTTCCAGATGCCCCAACTCCCGCTCGGGCAGCTTCGCCTCGCCGGACACATCGTAGAGCACATGGAGCTCGGGCCATGTCAGACGCGTGGCGTGGAGCACCCAGCTGTCGAAGGCCTCCGCCTCCTCCCCGTAACCTAGAGTTGAGAGCGCGCGCAGCGTGAACGAGGCGTCGCGCAACCAACAGTAACGGTAATCCCAGTTCCGGACTCCGCCAAGCCACTCGGGGAGCGAGGTGGTCGGCGCCGCAATTAGCGCACCTGACGGGGCGTACGTCATCAGCTTCAATGCCAAGGCGCTGCGCACGACCGCATCTCGATAAGGCCCATGATAAGCACAGCGGTTTGCCCACTCGCGCCACCAGCGAGCCGTTCGCGCGATCCTTCCGCGGGCGGCTTCACCAAGGTTGGGAACCACCGCCGGGGCCTCCCTGCTGTACGTCAAAGATAGATACTTTCGCTCTCCCGCCTGGATTCGGCCGACCCCGCTTGCGCCTGAACCGTCTCCCTCGAGGTCAAGTGGTATCTCACTGCGAAGGACTAGCGCTGCTCCTCCGACTTCGCAGCGCAGCCCGTGATCCCACTGCCGCTCGAGCACCGGGCGCCTCAGACCGTAGTCGGGACGAGGATCGTACAGGATCTCCACTTCTACCTCACCGCCAATACCTTCGATCTCGCGCAGGACCTCGTGTTCAGGGGTGAGAGATGCCCGCTTGTCTTCCTCGGAAGAGACAGACATCAGGTCGCGCACGACGAAAGCTCCACCGGGG
>DASZKL010000344.1:0-1980 GCA_035947015.1 Rubrobacteraceae bacterium | reverse complement strand
GGTAATAGAGAAGTGCCAGGAGACCGGGGTCGCGATGCGTATAGGCGTCAACTCTGGCTCCGTCGAGAAGCGGTTCTGGCATTTACCCAAAGCGGAGGCGCTCGTGGCGAGCGCGCTCCACAAGGTCGAGGTCGCAGAAAGTATGGGCTTCAAGAACTTCAAGGTTTCCCTCAAGGCGAGCCACGTACCTGAGATGGTCGAGGCGAACAAGAAATTTCGCAGACACTCGGATGCTCCCCTGCACCTCGGCGTTACTGAGGCAGGGACGAAGCTGCCCGGCGCGATAAAGAGCGCTGCGGCTTTAGGGCAGCTTCTCCCGTACGGCATCGGGGACACCATCCGCATCTCGCTCGCCGAGGATCCGGTCGAGGAGATACCGGTGGCGTACCAGATCCTCTCCGCCCTCAACCTCAGGCACCGGGGTCCGAACGTGATCGCTTGCCCGAGCTGTGCCCGGACCTTGGGCTTCGACGTGATCGACATGGCCCGCCGGGTCGAAGAAAAGCTAGGGCGCTACCAGGACCACTTCACCGTCGCCGTAATGGGCCGCATAGTCAACGGCCCCGGCGAAGCGCGCGACGCTGACTATGGTGTGGCCGGCGGCAAGGACGACGGTGTAATCTTCGCTAAGGGACACCCCTTGCGCAAGGTCGGTCGGGACGAGATCTTTGACGCCCTCTTCGAGGAGATAGAGAAGGATGGCCGGAAGTAACAGTGCTGACGGCGGGGGCCTTTCGGCCCTTTAGCCTTGTAACCTAGATACTCTGCTGTATAATCGGTTATGCTGTGCTGGAGCAAGGGGTCTCTAGGGACCCGTTGCTTTTTTAACGTCTCGAAAAGGGAGCGGCAAACGGCGAGATTGGACAGACTGGCGGAGGTTGTGGAGGACGCCCTCCCGGAGGGGGCGGAGCTTATCGAGGCCCGCTTCTCCGGCGGGCCTCTCCTCACGCTGCTCGTGGACCGGGAGGACAGCCCCGTGGACCACGAATTTTGCGCGCACGTGATTGCCAGGATCTCCCCGGCGCTCGAAGACGAGGGGTACGATGGCCTCGTCGAGGTTTCGTCACCGGGGGTAGAGCGTCCCCTGACCAAGCCCGAGCACTTCGAGCGCTACGTCGGGCGTGAAGTCAAGGTGCGGGTCGCCGAGCCGATAGGCGGGCGGCGGAACTTTACCGGCACGATCTTGCGGACGAGCGAGACGAGTTTCGTACTAAGACTCTCCGGGGATGCGGAGGTGGAGGTGCAGTTCGGCTCTGTGGCGCGGGCGAACCTCAAGGAGGACATATAAAGGAATGAATACGGCATTGTTATCGGCTTTGCACGAGATCGAGGTAGACAAGGGCATCCCCTTCGATACGGTGAAGGGCGTCCTCGAAGAGTCTCTGCTCGCCGCCTACGAGAACCGTGAGGGTGCGGTCGAGGGAGCCGAGGTCGTCCTGGACAGGGAGACCGGCGATCTTCGGGTGATGAAGGACGGAGAGGACATTACGCCGCACGACTTCACCCGCATCGCCGCTCAGGTCATGCGTCAAACCTTCTACCAGCGCTTGAACGAGGTGCACAACGCGCAGCTCCTTGAGGAGTATGGTGGCCGCATGGGCGAGGTCGTGACCGGTATCGTCCAGCAGGCGCACAGGCGGATGACACTTGTGGACTTGGGAAGGGTGGAGGCTCTCCTTCCGGCCAGCGAGCAGGTCCCGAACGAGCGCTACGAGAACGGGCAGCGCATCAAGGTGTATCTGCTGGAAATCCGGGAGCCGGGTAGGGGGCCGAGCCTCATAGTCAGCCGGCGGCACGAGGGGTTGTTGCGGGGGCTCTTCGAGCTGGAGGTGCCGGAGATCTACGACAGCCTCGTGGAGATCAAGGCCGTAGCCCGCGAGGCGGGCCTCCGCTCGAAGGTTGCGGTGTGGTCGAAGGAGCCGGGGGTAGACCCGGTCGGCGCCTGCGTGGGGCCGCGGGGAAGCCGGGTGCGCGCGGTGG
>DASZKL010000343.1:0-3361 GCA_035947015.1 Rubrobacteraceae bacterium | reverse complement strand
TCACGGCCAAGGATGCCGAGGACGACAAGGTGCGGGGCTTCGAGGCCGGCGCCGACGACTACGTGACCAAACCCTTCGGCATGAAGGAGCTCGTCGCCCGCATCAACGCCAACCTCAAGCGGAGCGAGGCAGGGGGACGGGCCAAGATCCTGGAGGCCGGCGACCAGCACATCGACACCAAGAACTTCACAGCCAGCGTCGGGGGAGAACCCCTCGACCTGCGCCTCAAGGAGTTCGAGCTTCTGGCTGCGCTCGCCTCCACCCCCGGGGAACTCAAGAGCCGGGAGGAACTTGCCAAGGAGGTCTGGGGGCACGCGGGCGTAGGCTCCTCGCGCACGATAGACGTCCACATCCGCCGTATCCGCGCGGCGCTGGAGGAGAAGTCCTCTTACCAGTACATCCACACCGCACGGGGCCTCGGCTATCGCTTCGAGGCGAAGGACAGGGCCGGCGTGGGCGCCGAGCCGCCGGAGTAGAGGACACCGATGCTCGACAGGCGCGAGGACGTCAAGAACTTCAGCCCCGACGAGCTGCAACGGGTCAACAAGATCCGGCGCGACTTCGTGGCTAACGTCTCCCACGAGCTCAAGACCCCCGCGACGAGCCTGCGTCTCCTCGCCGAGAGCCTGGAAGCGACAATAGATGAGGACCCCGTCCAAGCCCACCTCTTCGCCGCGCAGCTAAAGAGAGAGACCGAGCGGTTCTCGCAACTGATAAACGACCTCCTGGATCTGGCGCGGCTGGAGAGCCAGGAGCGCGTCGAGAATCCGGTCCTCGTCGACGTGCGCAGCATACTGATGAGCGTGCTCGCGGATATGAGGAGGGTGGCCCGCAAGAAGAACATAACCCTCCAGTGGAAGCGCTTCGGCAAGGCCGCCCAGTACACCGTCTACGGGGACGAGACCCAGCTGACGTCGATGTTCACCAATCTCGTTGACAATGCCGTGAAGTACACCCCGTCCGGCGGCCGGGTAGAGGTAACTGGCGGCTCCGAGGGATCGGAGATAGTGATCCGGGTCTCCGACACCGGCATCGGCATCCCGGAAGGGAAGCTTCCCCGCATCTTCGAGCGGTTCTACAGGGTAGACAAGGCGCGCTCGAAGGAGACCGGCGGGACGGGCCTGGGCCTCTCGATCGTCAAGCACGTAGCCGAGAACCACGGTGGCAGGGTCACCGTCGAGAGTGCTCTGGGCGAGGGCTCCACGTTCGCCGTATATCTGCCGCGAAGTTAGTCAGCCAGTCAGCTGGGAGGATAGGGTCCGTTACTCTGCAGCACTCGAGAGAGTCAACGGCTTAGCATGCTCTGAAATGCTGACAAGCGAGGGCCTTAGATCAAGGCCCGAAGCGTGCTGAAAGGCGCGAAGCGCCGTGCTGACGAGCGAAGGCGAAGCCTGAGCGTGCTGACAAGCCGCCGACCAGAGGGAGGCGGCGTGCTGAAATGCTGACTAGCCTGAGAAGTGATCCCAGCCCATGAGGTCCTCGACAGGCTCGTCCCCACGCCGGAAGAAGAGGTCGGCTGCATCGGTGACCTCGCCGATCGTGGTGAGGGGCGTCTCGACGCTCTCGGCCAGAGCGTCAATGGTGGGTCCTGGGGCGGAGATCAGGAGCTCGTAGTCCTCGCCCCCCGTCGCCGCCAGTATCCCAGGGTCTCGCCCGAGGGATTCCAAGAACTCTCGTGTATCGCTTGCTATCGGCAGCAGGTCCAGGTCCACCCGGCACCCGACCCCGCTACGCGCGCAGACGCGGCGCACGTCGGAGGCGAGGCCGTCGGAGAGGTCTATCGCGGCGCCTACTCCGAGCCCGGCCGCGGCTCTCCCCACCACCACCCTCGGTTCGGGACGCAGATGCCTGCGGATCAGGCGCTGCGGGCCGGAGTCCCCGTTCTCAAGGGCGATGAGCCCCGCCGCCGAGGCGCCGAGCTCTCCTGTGACCACCAGCAGGTCGCCGGGGTTCGCCCCGGAGCGCAGGACCGGTGGCGCGAAGAGCTCCCCGAGTATGGCCACGTCCACCGTCAGAGCGTCGGCGCGGGTAGTGTCTCCCCCTAGCGGGTAGACGCCGAACAGTTCGCAGGCCTCGAGGATCCCTCCGAAGCAGCGGAGCGCAATCTCCGGGTCGGGGGCGCCGCCGGAGGCCAGGACGAAGCGCGGGACTCCCCCCATCGCCGCTACGTCTGAGACGTTGATCGCGACCGCCTTGTAGCCAACGTCCTCGGGGGTGGCCCAGCCCTTGAAGTGATGCCCTGAGACGAGCATGTCGGATGCGGCGACCCAGTCGCGCTCGCCCAGGCGGAGGACGGCGCAGTCGTCCCCGATAGGTACGAGCACCTCGGGCGGCGCCTGGGGGAGTTCGCCCGAGATCCTGCGTACTATCTCGAACTCGCTCATCGCCTCCTCCACGCGCCCATCCTCACCGCATCCCAGAGGCCATTCAGCTCTTGCTCGGTGTACCAGGTCGGCATGCTGCGCCACTCTTTCTCGGTAGCCCAGACGTGTTCGTCGTGCGCGCTACCTTCGATCCTTACCTCTCCTCCCGGATAGCGAGCGAGGAAGCCGACCCCCGCGTAGAATTCGGTGTCCCCGGGCCCGCGCCAGGGCTCGACGCGCGCCCACCAGGCAGCCTCGGGCTCCGCATGGAGACCGGTCTCCTCGACGGTCTCGCGGCTGGCGCAGGCGACGAAATCCTCGCCCGGCTCGAGCATGCCGCCAGGGTTCTCCCAGAGACCAACCGGTGGCTTGCGGCGTCTGAGGAGGAGCGCCCGCGGCTCGTCCCCTTCGAGATCCACAAGGACAGTGCCGGCCCCCAGGTTCGCGCGGACCACGCTGCCTGTGCCGTGAGGCTTTGGCGGTGGGGGTTCGGGGAGGGGTTCTCCCGGGAGGAGGCTCAAGGGCCCGGCTACGCGCCGGATGTCCTCCTCGCTCCACCAGCTCGGCAGCCCGAGCCACTCGTCGAGCGTCACCCACCTGTAGCCGAGGTGTTCGTGGGAGAGCCGCACCTCCCGATCGCGCATCCGGCCGATATAGGTTACGGCGCCAAGGAGGTTCCCGCTCGGGACCTCCCCGACCCAGGTGGCGAGGATGCGCTGGGGGGAGACGAGGAGTCCTGTCTCCTCGTAGAGTTCGCGCACGGCCCCGTCCTCGAAACCTTCGCCGCTACCGAGGCGTCCGGCCGGCGGCTCCCAGGTTCCGGTCGGACGCTGGAGCAGGAGCATGCGCCCGTCCTCCCTTACGGGGAGGATGCCGGAGACGAGGTCAGCCCGGACGGTCATGGCACAAAGGGTTTCACGAGCCTAACCGCCGCGGCGGCCACGCGAGCGTCTCGAGGCGTCTCGAGAAGTGCAGGAGCGGCTCCGTCTCGGGTAGCA
>DASZKL010000342.1:0-16944 GCA_035947015.1 Rubrobacteraceae bacterium | reverse complement strand
CACCTACCACATGAACATCGAGGAGAAGGGATTCTACGACCCGATAGTGGCTACGGGGGAGAGGATGCAATACATCCACCTCTCGGAGTCCGACCGCGGCACGCCCGGAACCGGCAACGTCCACTGGGACGACGTCTTTCGTGGTCTCGAGGCAATCGACTACGACGGGTACCTGGTGATGGAGTCCTTCGCGGCGATCAACGAGGACATCATAGGCGCGACCGCCCTGTGGCGGGACGTCGTCGGCGACCCGGAAGCACTGGTCCGCGACGGGCTGACCTTCCTGCGTAAGAAGGCCGCCGAACACAACCTTATGCGCGGTTAGTCCTGGTTTGTCCGGCCTTGATCTCACGAATACCAGAGGATCAATCGTCGAGGCTTGCGCGTAAGTGGCACTTGTGCCATTAATACAAAAATCTGAGCGATTTGAGTGCGGGATTGGGCCAAAACGATCACAAATTCTCCATACGACGCTCACGGGCAAGGGTGCCGACCGCTGGCATCGGGGAACCCGTAGCGCGCGACGTTATGGGTACCGGAGGCGGATCCCCACGTTGAGGGGCGAGCGTTGAGCGAAGGGGGATACGTGTGGCTCATACCGGACGGATACCTCCCCGAGGAGAGCACGGGTGCACAGCTCAGCCACGAGGCGATCTGCGTGTTGAACGCCGCAGATGAGGAGGCCCATCTCTCCATCACATTCTACTTCGAGGACAGGGACCCCATAAGGGACGTGCGGGTCAGCGTCCCGCCCGAGCGCACCCGCCACATACGGACGGACCTCCCGGAGCACCTGGGTGGGGCTACGGTGCCGAGGGGCGTGCCCTACGCGGTGAGGGTGGCGTGCGATGTTCCCATCACCGTCCAGCACTCGCGGATGGACACCTCCCAGGAGGCGCTCGCGCTGATGACCACCATGGCTCACCCGGTGAGGCAGTGATGCCCGAGGAGACCGCGTTCCTGGCGGTGGATCTGGGTGCGGAGAGCGGCCGAGCGCTGCTCGGCCGTTTCGACGGCGAGCGGATGGCTCTCGAGGAGGTTCACCGCTTTCCTAACACGCCAGTTCTGCTGCCTGACGGTCTGCACTGGGACGTGTTGGGGATCTTCGCGCAGATCAAGGACGGGCTCGCGAGGACGGCGAAGGACGCAGGGCGGATCGCGAGTATGGGGGTGGACTCCTGGGGGGTAGACTTCGCCCTACTTGATGAGGACGGCGCCCTGATCTCCAACCCGTACCACTACAGGGACTCGCGCACCGAGGGCATGGCGGAGAGGGCGTTCGATCGGATGCCCAGGGAAGAGATATACGAGGTCACGGGCATCCAGTTCATGCCGATCAACACCCTCTACCAGCTCCTTGCGATGGAGGGCTCGCCCCTTCTGGGGGCGGCGCATTCGCTCCTCCTTATCCCCGACCTCATAGGCTACTGGCTCACGGGGGAGAGGGCTTGCGAGTTCACCAACGCGAGCACCACCCAGCTTTGCGACGCACGCTCTGGCGGTTGGGCTGGGGAGCTCATCGAGGCGATGGGCTTCCCTCGCCACATCTTTGCGGAGATCATCCCGCCCGGCACGCAGCTAGGTTCTCTGTTGCCCGGGGTCGCCGATGAGACGGGAGCAGAGGGGGGAATTCCGGTTACAGCGGTTGCTTCCCACGATACTGCCTCGGCCGTGGTAGCAGTGCCGGCGGAGAGCGAGACCTTCGCGTATATCTCCAGCGGCACCTGGTCCCTGGTGGGCGTGGAGTTGCCGGAACCGGCCATAGCGCTAGAGGGTCTGCGCGCCAACTTCACGAACGAGGGGGGCTTCGGGGGCACTACGCGCTTCCTGAAGAACGTCATGGGACTCTGGCTCCTGCAGGAGTGCCGGCGGACCTGGGCCCGCGAGGGGCAGGATTACTCCTACGAAGAGCTGACCCGCCTCGCCGAAGCGGTGGGGGTCGCCGGCTCCCTGGTTGATCCGGATGATCCCGGCTTTCTGCCGCCCGGGGATATGCCCGGACGTATCCGCCGCTTCTGCGCGGAGACGGGGCAGAGCCCGCCAGAAGAGCCGGGCGCGGTCGTACGCTGCGTGCTGGAGAGTCTGGCGCTCAAGTACAGGTGGGCCCTCGAGCGAGCGGAGGCGATAACAGGGAGGCGGGCCGAGGTTGTCCACATCGTTGGCGGCGGGGTGCGAAACACCCTTCTGTGCCAGCTAACTGCGGACGCGACTCGGCGGCCGGTGCTGGCAGGGCCGGTGGAGGCCACAGCTCTAGGCAATCTCATGGTCCAGGCCTACGCTCTAGGCTACCTGGGTTCGCTAGAGGAGATCCGGGCCGCCGTACGGGGCTCACCCGTGGAGGTGCGCGACTACGAGCCCGAGGGCAGCGGGGATGATTGGGAGGAGGCCTATGAGAGGTTGCAGAGGATTATGGGAGCTGCTGTACAAATGGATAGAGAAGGAGCGGGCCTTGAGTAGCTGCCATTCGAGAGGTGGAGAACAGCGTCGTCGCGGGCATCCGGAGAACGCCGAGGGCGTTGTGGCGGCATGAGCGTCTCCGACGGCGCCGGCACGGAAAGGGCTGCTACGGTAGCTGAAGCCCCAGCTATCTTCCGCCTCCAGAACGTAACCAAACACTTCGGCGGCGTGACAGCCGTAGAGGACGTGGATTTCGACCTGCGGCCGGGAGAGGTACACGCCCTGGTAGGCGAGAACGGCGCGGGCAAGAGCACGCTCATGAAGATCGTGGACGGGCTCTACGCACCCGATGAGGGGAGATTGGAGGTAGAGGGTCAGCCGGCCGAGTTCTCCTCTCCGCGCGACGCCGAGGCGGCTGGCATCGCCATGATCCCCCAGGAGCTCGACCTGTTCCCCGAGCTCTCCGTTGCCGAGAACCTGTTCGTTGGCCGCAAGAGACCCCGCACCCGGTGGGGTGGTCTGGATCGGAACACCATGCGGGCGGAAGCCCGCCGCCGACTGAGCTCCCTTGGTGTGGACTTCGACGTTACCGCCAGGGTCAAGCGCCTCTCTGCAGCCAACCAGCAGATCGTGGCCATCGCCCGCGCCCTGGTAGGCGACGCCAGGGCGGTGGTGATGGACGAGCCGACCTCCTCCCTGACCGACCGCGAGGCCCGGCAACTCTTCCGCATCATAGAGGAGCTCACCTCGGGCGACGTGGGCGTCGTCTACATCTCGCACAGGCTGGAGGAGATATTCGAGATAGCCGACCGCATCACCGTGCTGCGAGATGGTCGCCACATTACCACCGCGTCCGCCTCCGAGTTGGACGCCGAGGAGCTGGTCCGCCTCATGGTAGGTCGGCCCTTGAACGAGCTGTTCACCCGGCACCCCCACGAGCCCGGCGAGGTTGCCCTCGAGGTCAAGGGGCTGAGCAGGGAGGGTGAGTTCGCGGACGTGGACCTGACATTGCGCCGGGGTGAGATCTTGGGACTCGCAGGGCTCGTGGGGGCCGGCCGCACCGAGCTGGCGCAGGCGATCTTCGGCATCCGTCCAGCGGAGTCCGGCGAGATACTCGTGGATGGAGAAGCGGCCAGGATCCACTCGCCCCAGGCGGCCATGAATCGTGGAATATTCTACGTGCCGGAGGAGAGGCGCTCTCAGGGCTTGATCCTGCCCTTCTCCATAAAGAACAACATCACCCTTAGCATCCTGGACCGCATCTCGCGGTTCGGGCTCGTACCCCGGTCGGAGAGACAGACTGCTGACCGGTTCGCCAAGGAGCTATCCATCCGCGGCGCCGCGATCTCAGAGCCCGTCGCCCGGCTCTCGGGCGGTAACCAGCAGAAGGTGGTCGTTGCCAAGTCGCTGGCCCGCGAGCCGTCCGTCCTGCTGCTCGACGAGCCAACCCGCGGTGTAGACGTGGGTGCCAAGTCGGAGATCTACCGCCTCATAGACGACCTGGCCAGGGAGGGCAAGGCCATACTGCTCATCTCCTCCGAGTTGGAGGAGGTCCTCTCCATGTCAGACAGAATCCTGGTGATGCGCGAGGGCCGCATCGCCGGAGAGTTTGACCGAGAAGGAGCCACGCAGGAGAGGGTCATGACCGCAGCCACAGGGGGAGGCGACGGAAGGGGAGAGGAGTCTGCAGATGAGTGAGGCACGAGCACCGACGGAGCGTGGCGACGGTGAGGCGCTTCGGAGGTTCCTGGTACGCCCCGAGGCGCCAGCCCTGGCGTTCTTGGCCGTACTTCTGGTGGCCTTTACCCTCGCCAACGACAGGTTTCTGACGGCCTCAAACCTCGAGTCGATCGTTGACTCTGTGGCCGTGCTCGGTGTAGTCGCCCTCGCCGTCAACCAGGTGATACTGTGCGGCGAGATAGACATCTCGACTGGCTCCATGCTTGGCCTCTGCGCGATAGCCGCCGGCGCGGTCTCGCTCTCAACCGGGGGAATCCTCCTACCGCTCCTTACGGGCGTCGCCGTGGGTATTCTGGCGGGCGCGCTCAACGGCGCGCTCGTTACGCTGGGTCGCATCCCGGCGATCATCGTGACGCTGGGCATGCTCTACGCCTTGCGAGGCGTCATCCTGCTCGTCACCGGGGGAACCTGGATCACTGGCGTGCCCGCCGCCACGCGCGTCATGGGTACAGGGAAGGTGCTTGGGATCAGCATCCCTGTGATAATCCTCTTCGGCCTGTTTCTGGTTATGGAGCTGGTCAATCGCCACTCGACCTGGGGCCGCAACGTCTTCGCCGTCGGCGGCAACCGCGTGGCGGCCCGCCTGGCGGGGTTGCCAGTGAACCGCGTCCGCTTTATGGCCTTCACGCTCGTCGGGGCGTTCGTCGGCATCGCGTCCCTCATCTACGTAGGAAGGGCCGGGTCCGTGCAGACCAACACGGGTGTCGGCCTGGAGTTGCAGGCGGTCGCCGCCGTGGTGATAGGCGGGACAAGCATCTCGGGCGGGCGGGGCTCGGCCCTGGCCGCGCTCACGGGGGCGGTGCTCATAGGCGTTATCCTCAACGGCCTCATCCTGCTCGGCGTGCCAGGCATATGGCAGGATGCCGTGCTGGGCGGGCTCATCCTGCTCGCCGTTGCTACCGACGTGCTGCGCCGACGGCTCGTGGGGGATAAGGCATGAGCGCGATCGCCACAACCGTGCGACGCCTGAGGATCTCCCGGGAGATCGTCCTGCTCGGGGTGCTGATCGCGCTGGTTATCGTGATGACCCTGTTGGATCCGTTGTTCCTGAGCCTGACCACCCTGCTCAATACCTCGCGCTTCTTCGTCGAGGTCGGGCTCATGGCCCTCGGGATGACCCTCATCATCATCACAGGCGGCATAGACCTCTCGGTCGGCTCGAACCTCGCCCTGGTCTCCGTGGCAATCGGACTCTCCTTCGCCGCTGGGTTGCCCCTGCCCCTGGCGATAGTGTTCGGCCTCGTGATGGGCGTAGCAGCCGGCCTCTTCAACGGGCTCTTCATCACCCTCCTCGACCTGCACCCGCTGGTCGTCACTTTAGGCACCCTTGCCCTCTTCCAGGGCCTGGCCTACGGCGTGTCTGGGGCCAGGGCGGTCTCAGACTTCCCCGGTTGGTTCGCCTACTTCGGCCAGGCCTACCTCGGACCGATTCCGGGGCAGCTCTTCATCTTCGTTGTGGCCGTGGCCGTGGTGTGGCTGATCCTGTCGCGCACGACGTTCGGCCGCTACGTCTACGCCATCGGCAACAACGAGGAGGCGGCTCGCTTCTCTGGCGTGCCTATTCGCAAGGTCAAACTGGCGCTGTACTCGGGTATCGGTCTTCTGGTGGGCATGGCGGCTGTTATCTACACCTCCCGCGTCTACACGGCCAGGGGTGACTCCGGCGTCGGGCTGGAGCTCGACGTGATCTCAGCCGTGGTCCTGGGTGGAGCGAGCATCTACGGTGGGTCGGGGACGATAGGCGGCACAGTGCTCGGCGTCCTGATCATCGCCACGTTGCGCAACGGCCTGATACTGGCAGGAGTGCCCAGCACCTGGCAGCTCTTCGTGCTTGGCGTCTTGCTCCTTGCGGCGGTGTTCATCAACGAGTTCTTCCGGAGAGGGGAGGAGTAGGACATGCCAGGGTGACGGCAAGACAGTCGGTAAGGGGTGAGCGATACTTCGGAAGAAGGAGGCGGTATGTTGCGTAATACGCGGGCGTCCGGGGCAGTATGGGCGGCCCTCCTGATAGCCCTGGCTATGGTCGTCGCCGCCTGCGGGGTGGGCCAGCAGGGACCGTCCCAGGGTGGAGGCGGAGGTGGGGGACCCAACAAGATCTGCATGATGCCCAAGCTGGTCGGTATCCCTTACTTCAACGCCTCCGAGCAGGGAGCGAACGAGGCGGCCAAGGAGTTGGATGTCGACCTCGTGTATGACGGTCCCACCGAGGCCAAAGCGGCGCTCCAGTCTCAGATGATCGAGCAATTCATCCAGCAGCAGTGCGATGCGATCACGGTCGCAGCCAACGACCCGAACGCCCTCGCCCCCGCCATGAAGAAGGCTGGCAACGCCGGCATCGCCACAGGGGCCTGGGATGCCGACGTGGCCTCCGACGCCCGCGACGTCTTCGTAAACCAGGCGACCTTCCAGGCCATAGGCTACGAGCTGGTGGATGTCATGGCCAAGCAGACCGGCGGCAAGGGCGAGTTCCTGGTCGTCACGGGCTCGCTCACCGCGCCCAACCAGGTAGCTTGGCTCAAAGAGATGCGCGAGCGCATGAAGGACAAGTACCCCGAGATGTCCATCGCCTCGGTCGAGCCCGGCGAGGAGGACCTCCAGCTCGGCATCGACATAACGAAGAACTACCTCAGGGCCAACCCCGACACGGCCGGCGTCTTCGGCATAACCTCCGTGGCCCTGCCTGGGGCTGCGGAGGCCGTCCAGCAGATCGGCCGCGCGGGAGAAGTGCCGGTAACGGGCCTCTCCACCCCGAACGAGATGAAGCCTTACGTCGAGTCCGGCACCGTCAAGGAGTTCGTCCTCTGGAACCCCGTAGACCTCGGCTACCTCGCGGTGCACGTCGCCAACGCCCAGGTCGATGGCAACCTGCCCACGTCAGGCACGTTCAAGGCTGGTAGGCTCGGCGAGGTCAAGATGCTCGCCGAAGACGAGGTTCTCCTCGGCCCGCCCATCGTGTTCTCGAAGGAGAACATCGACCAGTACGACTTCTAGGGTCTGCACGCGCGGGCGCCTCACTCGAGGCGCCCGCCGGTCATGCGTGGAGTCCAGATGATTCGGAGGAGCGTGTATCTGAGCCATGGCTACTTCGGAAGCGGACATGAACAGGCAAAACGACGAGAGCCACGTCACTGCCCAGCAATGGAAGTGGACTGTCCTGGCTGGCATGGCGTCTTACATAGATGCCGGATCCATCGTGGCGCTCGCTGCGGGCCTCGCGCTGTGGCAGGAGTACCTCGGTATGAGCAGCTCCACCGTGGGGCTACTTGCTGCGTTGGGCCCTAACGCCTTCGGGGCTGCGATCGGAGCCCTGATCGGGGGCCGGCTCGGCGACCTGTTCGGGCGCAAGCGGATCTACCAGTACGACCTGCTCGTCTACGCTTTGGGGACCCTGCTGATCGTCTTCTCGGTCAACCTGCCGATGCTCCTCATCGGAACCTTCATAGTGGGCGTCGCGGTAGGCGCCGACGTGCCGACCTCGCTCGCGCTGATCGGCGAGTTCTCGCCAAGCAGAGCCCGCGGCAGGCTCATGGGCCTCAGCCAGGTAGCCTGGAGCCTTGGCCCTATAGTCGTGTACGTGCTCGCCTTCGCTCTCTCGTCATACGGGGTGCTCGGGAACAGGATAGTCTTCGCTCACCTGTTCCTGGTCGCGATAGTCACGTGGGCACTCAGGCGGGGCATGGTGGAATCCGCCCTCTGGACCGCCGCCTCGGGCGCCGGCGAGGCGCAGCCAACGACCGACCCGGAGGCGCAGCCCGAGGAGGCAGGCGTGCCGGCCGACCCGCTTGCTGCGAGTCGCTTGCGCGGTCTGTTTTCCGGACCGACCTTGACGGCGATCTTGTTCACCCTGACCGTGTACCTGTTCTGGAACCTGGCCGCGGGTACCTTCGGCGTCTTCTTTCCCTACATCCTCAGTAGCCTCGGGGCGCAGAGCCAGGCGGCCAGCGTCGGCCTTTCGTGCGCTGGCTTCGTCCTCACGCTGTTGGCCGTTGTCCTGATCTTCATGCCCTTCAGCGACCGCAGCGACCGTGCCCGCCGCATCATGTGGGGCGTCGGGGCCGTCATGAACGTGGTCGCGTTGGCCCAGCTTCTCATCTTCCCCTTCAACACGGTGACGGCTATCGCCCTCATAACCCTCTTCGGCATCGGGGCCGCGCTTGCGGGAGAGCCCTTCTACAAGACGTGGTCGCAGGAGCTGTTCCCCACCATGCTAAGGACCACGGCGCAGGGGCTCACTTTCGGGGTCGCCCGGCTACTCCTCGGCATCTGGAGCTTGTTCGTGCCCGTGCTCGCCGAGTTGAGCATCAGACCCGTCGCCCTGCTTCTCATGATCTTCCTCCTCATTAGCGGCGTGGTCGGCTTCGTCTTCATGCCGAACACGGCCGGCAAGTCGCTCGAGGAGATCGAAGCCGAGCGCAGCGGCCGCAGGGTACCCGAACAGGCGCCAGCCTAGCCGATGGTTGGGTCGAGCGTGTCCACGAACGCCGAAGCCGGGGAAAGAACATGACCGCGACAGGGTTTCGACCGGCCCGTCTGCGGTGCGAGTACCGCGTCGACCCTTTGGGTATCGGCGAGATAGTCCCGAGGCTCAGCTGGGTGCTCGAGGCTGAGGGCCGGGGCCAGATACAGTCTGCATACCAGGTACTGGTTGCGGCCAGTGAGGAGGACCTCGAAGCGGGAGAGAACCTCCTCTGGGACAGCGGCAGGGTCGAGTCCGGCCGCTCCGTGGGCGTCGAGTACGGGGGCGAGGAACTGCGATCTGGCTCGCGGTGTCTCTGGAAAGTAAGGGTGTGGGACGGGGTGGGGAACCCCTCGCCCTACGCCGGGCCTGCCGTATTCGAGGTGGGCATGCTCGACCCCTCAGATTGGGAGGGAGCCTGGATCTCCCTCGGCGAGGGTCCTCCCGAGGACGTCGACCCCCCGACGGGCGACGAGTATAACGACGTTGGCTCGGGCCTCGCCCCGAGCCCCTACCTGCGCAGGGAGTTCCGGTTGGAGAAGCCTGTCCGCAGCGCGCGCCTCTACGCCACGGCCCGCGGCGTCTACGAGCCCCACGTGAACGGCGAGCGGGTTGGCGAGGACGTGCTCGCCCCCGGCTGGACAGACTACCGCGAGCGTATCCAGTACCAGACCTACGACGTAACCGGGTTGCTTGCGGAGGGCCGGAACGTACTTGGCGCAGTACTGGGTGACGGCTGGTACGCGGGGTTCGTCGGGTTCGACCCCAAGCACAGGGGCGCCCACTATGGCTCGCGGCCCCACCTCCTCGCCCAGCTCGAAGTAGAGTTCGAGGACGGCACCACGCAGACCGTCGTCAGCGACGGCTCCTGGAAGAGCTCTACGGGACCGATCCTCTACTCTGACCCCCTCGTGGGCGAGTCCTACGACGCCCGAAGGGAGATGGCCGGCTGGAACGAACCAGGCTTCGATGACTCGGCCTGGTACCCCGTCGGTGTAGAGGGGGTGGAGGGGCCCCCGCTCGCAGCTCAGCCGGACGAGGGCGTCAGGGTGACCGGGGAGGTTTCGGCGGAGGCCGTCACCGAGCCCGAGAGCGGGGTTTACGTCTTCGACATGGGCCAGAACATTGTCGGCTGGGTCCGCCTCAAGGTTGAGGGTGGGGCCGGCACCGAGGTTGCCTTGCGCCACGCGGAGGCCCTAAACCCCGACGGCACGATCTACACCACAAATCTCAGGTTTGCCCGCGCGACCGACCGTTACGTGCTTAGGGGCGGAGGCGAGGAGATCTACGAGCCTCGCTTCACCTTCCACGGCTTCCGGTACGTCGAGGTCACAGGGTACCCCGGCGAGCCCCCGCTGGAGGCGATCACAGGCCGGGTCGTACACTCAGCCACGCCGCCAGCGGGGTCCTTCGAGTGCTCTAGCCCCATGGTCAACAAGCTCCAGAGCAACATCGTCTGGGGCCAGAGGGGCAACTTCCTCAGCATCCCCACCGATTGCCCGCAGCGCGACGAACGCTTGGGGTGGATGGGCGACGCCCAGATCTTCGTCCGCACCGCAGCCTACAATATGGACGTCGCCGCCTTCTTCGAGAAGTGGATGGTAGATGTCGAGGACGCCCAGTCACCCGATGGGGCCTTCCCCGACGTAGCACCCCTTTTCGGTGAGCGCAGCGAGGCGTTCCTGAAGAAGGGGTCCCCTGCCTGGGGAGACGCAGGGATCATAGTGCCGTGGACGATCTACAAGACCTACGACGACACGCGCATCGTGAAGCGTCACTACGACGCGATGAAGCGCTGGATGGTATACCTGCGAGAGTCCAACCCCGACCTGCTGCGCACTAACAAGTTGGGCAACAACTACGGAGACTGGCTCTCGCCCAGAGGGGACTATACCCCCAAGGACCTGCTCGCCACGGCCTATTGGGCCTACGACGCACGCTTGATGGCCGAGATGGCTTCAGCCATCGGACGCGGCGAGGACGCGAAGGACTACGAGGACCTCTTCGAGAGAATAAAGGAAGCTTTCAACGAGGCCTACGTCGCCCCGGACGGGCGGATAAAGGGCGATACCCAGACGTGCTACGTCCTCGCCTTGCACATGGATGTGCTGCCCGAAGAGTTGCGCCCCGCGGCTGCGGAGCACCTTGTGGCGGCCATTGAGCGAGAGGACTGGCACCTCTCGACCGGGTTCGCCGGGGTCGGCTACCTGTGCCCGGTGCTAACCGAGACCGGGTATGTGGATATCGCCTACCGGCTGCTGGGAAACGACACCTATCCCTCCTGGGGCTACACCATAAAGAATGGGGCGACCACGATCTGGGAGCGCTGGGATGGTTGGACTGAGGAGAAGGGCTTCCAGTCGCCAAACATGAACTCCCTCAACCACTACTCGCTGGGATCGGTTGGCGAGTGGCTATACCGGTACGTGGCCGGCATCGACGGCGAATCGCCTGGCTACGAGCGCATCCTCATACGACCGCACCCGGGAGGTGACCTGACGCACGCGAGTGCCGAATACGACTCGGTGCGCGGCATGATCATGAGCGCCTGGAGCATCGAGGGTGACCGGTTCGAGCTCGAGGTCACCATCCCCCCCAACACGAAGGCCACGGTCCATATCCCGGCCGCAGATGGAGCCACGGTCACCGAGGGGGACGTGCCCCTCGAAGAGGCGGAGGGCGTCGAATACCTGCGCGCGAGCGGACAGGAGGCCATCCTGTCTGTCGGCTCCGGGCGTTACAGATTCGCCGGTAGGGTGGCGCGGTGACGCCTCGCGCGGCATCCAGGTCCAATGGCCAGGTCAAGACGGGTCAAGGCTGCGGCTATCGACGAGGCCATCGCAGGAGGTTAGTGCTTTGAAGGGTACCGACGAACGATACTACGACGCTTTGACGGGGCTTCTGTCGGAGAGCGGGGTGGACGTGGCGAGCGTGGAGGAGCGCCTGCGCACCCAGCGGGTTGAGACCCCGTCATGGGGGTACGGCAACTCCGGTACGCGCTTCAAGGTGTTCCCGCAACCGGGTGTGCCCCGCGACCCCTTCGAGAAGCTGGACGACGCCGCCGAGGTTCACCGGCTCACGGGCGTCTGCCCCTCGGTGGCCATACACATCCCATGGGACAGGGTGGAAGACTATGGAGAGCTCAAGGGCTACGCCGGGTCGCTCGGGATGCGAGTAGGCGCCGTCAACCCCAACCTCTTCCAGGAAGAGGAGTACAGCCTGGGTAGCGTATGCCACCCCGATGCGAGTGTAAGACGCAAGGCGACCGACCACTTGCTCGAATGCGTCGACGTGGCAAAGGAAGTGGACTCTGACGTCCTCTCCCTGTGGTTTGCCGACGGCACCAACTACGCAGGCCAGGATTCCTTTGTGGAGCGACGCCACCGCATGCAGGAGTGCCTCTCCGAGACCTATGGGGCCATGACCGAGAACATGCGGATGCTCATCGAGTACAAGCCCTTCGAGCCAGCCTTCTACCACACGGACCTCGCCGACTGGGGCACCGCGCTGACCATGTGCCAGCGGCTGGGGGAGAGGGCAGAGGTGCTCGTTGACCTGGGTCACCACCTGCAGGGCACGAACATAGAGCACATTGTGGCGCTCCTTCTCGACGAGGGAAGGCTAGGGGGCTTCCACTTCAACAACCGCAAATATGCCGACGATGACCTGATCGTCGCCTCTATCAACCCGTTCGAGCTCTTCCTCATCTACGTCGAGCTCGTCGAGGCAGAGGAGAGCACCCGCATCGACTACATGATCGACCAGTCCCACAACATCGAGCCCAAGATAGAGGCCATGATCCTGAGCGTCACGAACCTCCAGGTGGCCTACGCCAAGGCCCTCCTTGTGGACCGGGCGGCTCTGGCCGAAGCCAGGCACGAGGGTGATGTACTGGGGGCGCACCGGGTCCTGCTCGACGCCTACGCAACCGACGTGCGTCCCCTGTGCGCCAAGGTCCGAGAAGACCTCGGCGCCTCGGCGGATCCCCTTGATGCATTCCGGCAGAGCGGGTACCTGCAGCGGGTGGTGGAGGAGCGCAAAGGAGGCGTACAAGCTGGCTGGGGGTAGAGCACAACGACGGTCCGGCTTTCAATCGACCGGCTGAGGTTGCACGACCGAAGGGAGCATCGACGATGGAGACGAGGATACCGGGAGCCACCGAGAACCTGTGGGATGGGGGCAAGGCGGAGGGTCTCTCTGAGCTGGAGACGCTCGCCTATCGCTCCAACCTGCTCGGCGCAGACCGCTCGGTGGCAAACTACGGGGGTGGCAACACCTCGACCAAGGCCAAAGAGACGGACCACGCCGGGCGCGAGGTGGAAGTTCTCTGGGTCAAGGGGTCGGGGACCGACCTCGCGACCATCAGGGCGGAGCAGTTCACGGGTCTCAAGCTCGATGAGGTCCTCCCGCTCGAGGAGCGCGAGAAGATGAGCGACGAGGAGATGGTCTCGTACCTGGCCAGCTGCCAGCTCAGGCCCGACATGCCGAGGGGCTCCATTGAAACCTTGCTGCACGCCTTCGTGCCTTACGCGCACGTCGACCACACCCACCCTGACGCTATCAACATGATCTGCTGCGCCAGTGGCGGCGATCAGCTCGCGGCCGAGTGCTTCGGCGAGGAGGCGGTCTGGATCCCCTACATCAGGCCGGGCTTTACCCTGTCCAAGCAGGTGGGCGAGGCCGTGAGGAACAACCCCAACGCGAGGTTTATCTTGCTCGCCAAGCACGGCCTAGTCACCTGGGGTGAGACCCACGAGGAGAGCTATGGCAGGACCATCGAGGCCATAAACAGGGCCGCCGAGTTCGTCGCGAGTAGGGCCGCAGAACCCTTCGGCGGGCGCAAGGTCGAGCCGCTCCCTCCGGGGCGCAGAGAGGACCTGCTCGCCGAGGTCCTGCCCGCGCTGCGCGGGGCGCTCTCATCGGGGGCCGATGAGGCGTCCCACAAGATACTGCGCCCCGACCACACCTCGGAGGACGTCCTCGAGTTCGTCTGCGGGCGCGACTCTGAGGAACTCTCCCAGGTCGGGGCGGCCTGCCCCGACCACCTCGTGAGGACAAAGGTGAGGCCCCTCTGGGTGAATTTCGACCAGGAGAGGGAGGGCGCAGAGGAGCTGAAGGCCAAGCTGCGCGAGGGTGTCGAGGCCTACAGGCGAGAATACGAGGAGTACTACGCCCGCAACAGGGAGAGGAGCCCTGATGACGACGCGCCGATGTTCGACCCCAACCCGAGGGTCGTCTTCGTCCAGGGCGTCGGGCTCGTCGGAGCGGCGCACAACGCCAAGGAGGCGAACCTCTCGAGGGACTTCGCATACAGGGCCATCAACGTCATGCGCGGAGCCCACGCCGTCGGGGGCTACGTCTCTTTGACCGAGGAGGAGAGCTACAGGGTGGAGTACTGGCCGCTCGAGCTCTACAAGCTAGCCCAGGCGCCACCGCCAAGGGAGCTCGCGGGCAAGGTGGCCTTCGTCACGGGGGGCGCAGGTGGAATCGGGAGTGCGGTCGCCCGCTCGCTTGACTCAGAAGGGGCGTGCGTCGTGGTCTGCGACCTCGACGATGACGGGGCGAGGGAGGTCGCCGAAACCCTGTCTCAGCCGGGCGTCGCGACGAAGGCGGACGTTACCGACGAAGATGAGGTAGTCCGCGCTTACCGCCGGGCGGTCCTCGAGTACGGCGGGGTGGATGTGGTCGTCTCGAACGCGGGCTTGGCCTCAAGCGCCCCCGTCGAAGAGACGAGCGTCGAGATGTGGGACAAGAACCACGCCGTTCTCGCGAAGGGATACTTCCTCGTCTCGCGCGAGGCCTTCCGCATCCTCAAGGAGCAGGGCGTCGGCGGCAGCGTCATCTTCGTAGCCTCGAAGAACGCCATGGCCGCGGGCAAGAACGCCAGCGCGTACTCTTCGGCGAAGGCGGCGGAGCTGCACCTGGCGCGTTGCCTGGCCGAGGAGGGAGGGTCCGAGCGCATCAGAGTCAACACGGTGAACCCGGACGCCGTGTTGAGCGGCTCGCGGATCTGGGACTCCGGCTGGCGCGAGGAGCGCGCCCGGGCCTACGGGATCAGGCCGGACGAGTTGGAGGAGCACTACCGTCAGCGCAACGTATTGAAGGTGAACGTGCTGCCTGAGAACATAGCCGAGGCCGTGCTGCACTTCGCCTCCGAGGCACGCTCTTCGAGGAGCACGGGCAACGTGCTGAACGTGGACGGCGGGGTTAAGGATTCCTATCCTCGTTAGCGTGAGGTGCCAGAGGATCGACGTCGAGGTATGAACGGGGCTGACGCGGTAGTCGTCGGGGCGGGCGTCGTGGGCGCGAGCATCGCGTTTCACCTCGCCGAGCGCGGCGTAGACACCCTGGTCCTCGACCACGAAGGCCCAGCCGCGGGCTCGACGGCCCGCTCGGGGGCACTTATCCGCGCCCACTACCCGACGGCCCTCGAGGCGGACCTCGCTTGGGAGAGCCTCACCGATTACTTCGAGCCGTGGGGCGAGCGGGTCGGGGGCGGCTGCGGGTTTACCGGTACAGGCTTCGCCTACCTGGTCGGAGAGGATAACGTCGAGGCTCTGCACTACAACGTCGCCCTGCAACGGGGCGTGGGGGTGCAGACCGAGCTTGTTTGGCCAGAGGAGCTGGTCGAGATAGACCCCGCCCTGCGTACCGAAGGCGTCGCCCTCGCCGCCTACGAGCCTCGCGGCGGATACGCCGACCCCGCCGCCACCGCCGTCGGTTTTCTCCGGGCGGCGCAAGCGCTAGGGGCACGCTTCGAGAGGCGCCGCGTGAGGGCGCTCCTGGAGCGCGGAGGTAGGATCGGGGGCGTCCAAACCGATGGCGGCGTGCTTGAGGCTCAAATCGTAGTGCTCGCCGCAGGGGCATGGTCGGTCTCACTCGCCGATGGCGTTGGCCTGGATCTTCCCATCCGTCCAGCCAGGGTATACGTCGCGCTCTTCGAGCGTCCCTACGAGCTTCCGACGCACCTCACCCTGATCGACACCACTGAGGGCTTCTACGCCAGGCCCGCCGCCGAACGCGCCACCCTCGTCGGCAGCCGGGACAGCCTCGAGTGGCTACAGAGCCCAGACGAACCGACGCCGGAGCCAGAGAGAGCCTTCGTCGAGCAAGCCGCGCGCCTGCTCGGCCGGCGCATTCCGGCGCTCGCCCATGCTCCCTACCGCTCGGGCCGCTCCGGGATCCTGGACATGACGCCAGACGGACGCCCGATCCTCGGCCCTGCAGGACCCGAGGGCCTCTTCCTGGCCGTGGGGTGGAGCGGGACGGGCTTCAAGAAGGCGCCCGCCGTCGGGGCGGAGCTGGCTCGCTGGGTCTCGGAGGGCGCCCCGAAGAGAGCAGGGCTAGCGAGCTACGATCTCGCCCGTTTCGAGAAGGGAGCCCAGATCCGGGGCGAGCACGAATACGCCGCCTCGGCCCCCCATTAGCCGCCTACAGATAGTAGCGGCGTCCCGCCCCTCCATAGGCCATGTACGCCTCGTAAGCGGCCTGCACGAAAGGCCCGAGCGTCACGAGGAGCATCACCGGCACAAGAAGGAAGCCAATGAGGACGGCCATCAGCAAGCCCGTTATCGTCCATCCTACGACGATGGCGACGAGCCAGGCTACCTGGTAGAAGACCGACCTGAGCGCGTGATGGGCCACGGTCGCGCTCTTGTCCTTGTGAACGAGCCATATGATAAACGCAACCACGGGCCCAAGAAAGCCGGTGAAGATGTTCAAAAACGTGCTCAGGTGCGCCAGCGCCGACCACGTGCGCTCCTCCCTGGCGCTCATCGTGCCACCAACCGGAGCGTAGGGTGCGGGCCACGACCCGTGCTCCCGCTGAACTCCGTAGTTTGCCCACTCTCTCTCCATCTTCGCTCCTTCTCCGCAGGTTCGCTACCACTTATACGGGCGCGCCGGGCGAAGGTTTCTGGGCGTAACACGAGCGCTATCTTTCCGTTTGCCCGCCAGTGGGCGATAATGGGGGCGCGCTCTGCGTGATGGGATGCATCATACGCATATATATGGTGTGAGCATATATAATGGGCGTAGTTATAGAAAGGGGTTCAGGTTGACTGGAGAGTCTCAAAGCATGGAGAACGGGGGCGCCTCGACTACCACGGACACCGATAGCCTCGCCGTCAGTGACAATCGGACGGACCGCGACTACGAAGTGCAGATAAAAGATGGCACGGTGCGTTCGATGGATTTCAGGGGAATCAAGGTCGACGAGGAGGACTTCGGTCTGATGACCTATGACCCTGGCTACTCGAACACGGCGAGTTGCCGGAGTGCGATCACCTACATAGATGGGGAGAAGGGCATTCTGCAGCACAGGGGCATCCCCATCGAGCAGTTGTGTGAGC
>DASZKL010000341.1:0-3362 GCA_035947015.1 Rubrobacteraceae bacterium | reverse complement strand
ACGCTCCCCCCCGAGGAGCTCACCGGAGAGCGCATGAAGGAGGTCATGGACCTGTGTGTAGGCTGCAAGGCCTGCAAGACCGAGTGCCCCTCCCGCGTAGACGTGGCCTCGATGAAGACCGAAGTCCTCTACCAGATGGGTAAGAGACACGGCTTCTCCCTCCGCCAGAAAGCCGCAGGCCACATCCGGCGCCAGCTCGCCCTCGCTGCCCTGCTCCCCTCGCTCTACAACGCCGCCGCGAGCACCCGCCTCGCCCGCCGCGCCGCCGCGCTCGCCGGCATAGACCCGCGCCGCACGCTGCCTAGAGTGGCGAAGAAGACCTTCTCGAGGCGATTCCCAGATCTGCCGCAGGGCGAGGGACCCGCCCAGGTCGCGCTCTTCAACGACACCTGGAACGAGTACCAGCGACCACAGGCGGGGGTAGGGGCCGTCCGTCTCTTCGCCGCCGCCGGGGCGAAGGTCCACCTGCCAAAGGTAGTCTGCTGCGGTCGTCCCATGCTCTCCGAGGGCCTGGTGGATGAGGCCCGCAAGAACGCGAGGCGCAACCTCGACGTTCTCTTCCCCCTCGTCGAGCGCGGCGTGCCACTGGTCGGCCTCGAGCCGAGCTGCATCCTCACTATCCGCGACGACTACAGGAAGCTGCTTCCGGACGACGAGCGCGTCGAGAGGGTCGCAGGCGCAACCCGCCTCTTCGAGGAGGCGCTGCTTGAGCTCGACGCGAAGCTCCCGTTGCGTGGAGGCTCGCCGGTGCTCCTGCACGGCCACTGCCACCAGAAGGCCCTTGTCGGCACCGGCCCGACGGAGAGGGCGCTCGCGCTCGGCGGCGACGTCGAGGTTGTCGACTCGGGCTGCTGCGGGATGGCGGGTCTCTTCGGCTACGAGGAGGGCCATTACGAGGTCTCGATGAAGATGGGGGAGAGAAGGCTCTTCCCGGCGGTGCGGGCAGCGCAGGAGCGCGTCGTCGTTGCGCCCGGAACCTCTTGCCGGGAGCAGATCCTGGACGGCACCGGTCGCCGCGCCCTGCACCCCGCCGAGTACCTGGCCGGGCTGCTGGTCGAGTAAGAGAAGCGCTTGTGGCAGCACCGGTGCGCTTTGGGAGGGGCGTGAAGGTGGCGGTCCTGGTGGCACTGGCGATCTGCCTGGCCGTCGTGATCGCTTACGTCTTAAGGGGTGAGCCCGGACAGGTCTCGGGTTCCCTCACCGAGGTGTCGCGCAGCGTCGCCCCCGGACCCCGCCGGGTTGGCGAGTTCGTGGTCACGCTAGAGAACGGGCGAGGCGGAGACCCTTCCGACGATCTCCTCAGCGTGGCGCACCGCTCTGATCAGGATCGCTCGCTGTGGAGCAGCGTCCCGGGCGAGAGCTTCGTCGGGTGCGCGCGGGGCGAGGAGAGGGTCGAGCAATCTCGAGGACACTTCTTTATCCAGGACGAGGTTGGTGATCTCCACCCTGACCAGACGATAGACCGCCTGAAGGGAAAGGGGGAGGTGCTGGTCGTCGCGGGGCGGCTGACGAACGGGGAAGGTTCAGAAGCCGTCGGCTACACGTTCTCCTTCTCGCCAGTGACCGATGGTCGTCTGCGCTTCGAGGCCGAGGTCGAGGAGCCCTGCGATCGGGCCTATCTCACCTACGCTTCGTCGCCAGAAGAGCGCTTCTTCGGCTTCGGCACGCAGTATACGTACTTCGATATGAAGGGTCGGAAGGTCCCTATCTTCATCCAGGAGCAGGGAATAGGAAGGGGCGAGCAGCCCGTTACGCTGGCCGCTGACTGGCAGGCCGACGCCGGAGGGAACCCCTTTACCAGCGGTGCCAGCGTGCCGCACTACATAACGAGCGAGATGCGCTCTCTCTTTCTCGAGAACTACGAGTACTCCTCCTTCGACCTGCGGGAGGAGGACAGGGTGCAGATCGAGGTCTTCTCCTCGCGGATGAGGGGCCAGATCCTGAGCGAGGACACCCCGCCCGAGCTCGTAGAGCAGTACACTGAATATTCCGGCAGGATGCGCCAGTTGCCGCCCTGGATCCTGAGCGGCGCCGTCGTGGGCGTGCAGGGCGGCACCCGGAAGGTGCTAGATATCTCCCGAAGACTCGAGGCCCTCGAGACTCCCGTTTCCGCCTTCTGGCTCCAGGACTGGGTGGGGCAGAGGGAGACAAGCTTCGGGACGCAGCTGTGGTGGAACTGGGAGCTGGACGAGGATCATTACTCGGGTTGGGACTCGCTGCGGGAGCGGCTGGCAGAAGATGGCGTGAGGCTCATGACCTACGTCGGCCCGTGGCTCGCTGACGCTGCGAAGAAGGAGAACCACCGCCGCAACCTCTTCGAGGAGGCCGCGAGGAAAGGTTACCTCGTAGAGAACCGCGAGGGCGAGCCTTACACGATCCTGACCACCGACTTCTCAGCCGCCTTCGTCGACCTGACCAACCCGGAGGCGCGGGCCTGGATGGAGGAGGTTATCAAAGACGAGCTCATCGGCACCGGTGCCTCGGGGTGGATGGCGGACTACGGCGACGGCCTCCCCTACGACGCCGTGCTTTTCTCCGGCGCTGACCCCGAGAGCTACCACAACCGCTACGCCGAGGAGTGGGCGCGGGTGAACCGCGAGGCCATCCGCGAGGCCGGTCGGGAGGACGACATCGTCTTCTTCAATCGTTCCGGATACTCGAGGAGCCCTCGCTACAGCACTCTCTTCTGGCTGGGGGATCAGCTGGTCAGCTGGGACGAGCACGACGGCATCAAGAGCGCTGTGACTGGCCTGCTCTCGAGCGGGCTCTCCGGCTACGCCCTCGAGCACACCGACATCGGTGGCTATACTGCTATAGACCACCCCTTGCTCAAATACCACCGCTCGAAAGAACTCCTAATGCGCTGGATCGAGCTCGCCGCTTTCACCGTCGTCTTCCGCACCCACGAAGGCAACAGGCCTGAGGTCAACCACCAGATCTACTCCGACGATGAGACCCTCCGGCACTTCTCCCGCTTCGCCAAGGTCTACGCCTCCTGGAAGCCTTTCAGGATGGATCTCGTGAGAGAGGCTGCCGAGAGGGGGCTGCCCGTCGTTCGCCACCCGTTCTTGCACTACCCCGACGACCCCGAGGTCTACGGCCTGGAGTACCAGTTCATGGTGGGTTCCGAGTTCATGGTGGCGCCGGTCCTCGACCCCGGCGTCGACACCGTGGAGGTCTACCTGCCGGCCGGCAGGTGGGTCCATCTTTGGTCCGGTAGAGAGTATGGGTCCGCAAAGAAGGGCGTCTACGAGACCGTTCGTGCACCGGTAGGGGAACCGGCTGTCTTCTACGAAGAGGGTTCCGACGCGGGACGCTCGTTCCGGGAGGAGCTCGAACGCCGCGGCCTGCTCTAGAACTTC
>DASZKL010000340.1:0-2463 GCA_035947015.1 Rubrobacteraceae bacterium | reverse complement strand
GGCCTGCAGACCATCCCGGACGAGATAGACGAGTACGTCGCCCGCACCAAGCTCGCCACTCTGGGCGTCGAGCCCGAAGAGCTCACCGAGGAGCAAATCTCGTACCTGAACAGCTGGCGGTAGGGAGCTGGTCAGCACGCTCCGGCTTCGCCTCCGCTTCTCAGCACGTCCCCTAAAGGGGACCTGTCAGCACGCTTCGGGCCTTTACAAGGCCCTCGCTCGTCAGCATTTCAGCTTGCGCGGCCGCTAAGGCTGCTACTGGGCCGCGCTCGAGGAATGGGAGCTACGAACCGCGCTCTATCTAACTCACAAGTCGCCCGTAGGGCGACGTGCTGACAAGCGAAGCCCTTAAAGAGGGCTGAGCGTGCTGAAAGCTGCCCGCAGGGCAGCGTGCTGACTAGCTTTAAGAGCGAACCACCAGGATTCCTCCGGCGACGATCATAATTATGCCCAGGATCTTGAGCGGCCCTACGCTCTGAGCGATGGGTCCGAAGACACCCATACGGTCGATCGCGAGTCCGAAGATGAGTTGCGTTGCGATGACCAGTGAGAGCGTCTGGGCGAGCCCCCCGCGGTTGGCGGCCAGGACGATGCTTCCCACGATAAACGCGCCAAGTAGCCCCGATGCCAGGGCGCACAGCAGGGCGCGCCCGGTCGCTTCCGGCCTCGCTGCGAAGAGCGCCCAGGCGAGCCCTGCCAGGGCCGTCGTCGCCCCCGAGATGCCGATGAGGGCGCCTAGCCCGAGATCTCTCAACCCGACAGAGTTGGCGACCACTTGCAAGGCTATGGCTACCCCCGCCGACACCGCCAGGAACACCGCTGGGTTCATCCGCGCCTCCTCTTGATAGTATCTTGACCATGAGAACTATAGCGATCCGCTACACCGGCTTCCGCGAGTGCCCCAACTGCGAGGGACGGGGGAACGATGGATCAGCCTGGCGACCTTTCGAGTGCCGGAGGTGCAAGGGACGGGGCAGGCTCGTCACGGCCGTCGAGGTCGAGGATTCGGTGGAGGGACTTCTGCCGCGCTCGCGCTACGACTTCAGCTCTTCGGGCGAGGTCTACCTCATTGACTTCGACGAGGATGAGGAGATGGAGATCATTCGTCCTGCGTACCCTTGGGGTTGACGTTAGCCATGATGCGCAGGCCCTGTGCCAGGGCGGCGGAGATCCCGACCCCTATTACGTCGAAGGTTGCCCAGTGGCCATACGATGGCCTGCCGATCTCTCCGAACTCCTCGGCATAGCCCGAGGGATCCGATATAGCGGCCCAGCCGTACGCGAACGGAAAGAGCGCCCATTCGAGGAACGTCGCCGCGACGGTCATCGCGACGCCGGCCAGAACTCCTGACCACCCGCCGCGAAAGACAAGGACGACGGCGAGCACAACGAAGACCACGAGCCGGCTGAACAGGATGAGTTGTTCGCGCCCGAAATCCCCCTCGTAGGCGCTCCTCCAGGCGTAGACCTGCGCGCCGAACCCGAAGAGCACGGCGGCGAAGGTGCACCCTAGAGTGAGGGCTACGAGGAATCCCAGGCTCCGCTCCATCTACCGAATTATATTCGCCGTGTAGCGAGGAGGTGCTCCGTGGCTTCGACGACGCAGCGCTCGGGAGCCAAGCCATCCCCCTAGCCATTCGACGCTTCCAAAGCCGCGAGCACGGCCTTCGGGGCGAGGCGGTCCTTGAAGGGGATCACACCCCCCGCCACCGCCTCCGAGAGGGCTTCGGGGGAGGCGCCGAGCTTCTCCGAGACGGCGACCAGCACACGATACCCCCGTCTGTGAGCTTCCCTAAGGAGGGCGACCCGCTCGACGAGGTTCCGCTCGGACCAGAAACCCAGCACCTCCAGGTGCACGCGCTCCCCCTCGCGTACAAGGGTGAAATCAGGGACCAGCGCCGCCTTTTCCTCCGGGAAGGACAGCACGCCTGCTCCTTCCTCCAGCTCCCAGCCCCCGGTATCTTTGGCGCGCTCCCAGGCTCGGACGAACGCCTCGCGCACGGGGTCGGCCTCGTGCTCCTCTCTGGGCCCAAGGTAGTGGCTCGCGAGACCGCTCGTCTCCGAGTCGAGCTCCAGGTGAGCTTCCCTGTCTTTCCATTCGACGGTCGCCGAGAGCTTCCACGGGGAGGTGAGAAGCAGACCGGGCAGGAACTTGGCCAACCTGAGCCCGTACTTGCGGGTGGCGCCGAAGATGGAGAGCGGACCGTCGAGGCGGAGCCGGTATCCGCGCGTGGTCGGCTCGAGCTCGTAGATCAAACCGAGAAGCTTCACGTAGTGGAAGACGAGCCGGGCGTCGGCCCCTTCCCCGAGATCCACGACGAGCCCCCGCGCGGCGTAGAGCACACCCTGCGCCTGGGCCACGTTGTAACGGGCGATGAGCTCCTCGGCTGAGGGCTCCTCGAAGCCCTCCAGTAGCTGAGCCCCGTGCCGGTCGGCGTACATGAGCTTTGCCGGGTCCTCAAT
>DASZKL010000339.1:0-6015 GCA_035947015.1 Rubrobacteraceae bacterium | reverse complement strand
GCGGGGAGCGGGGCTCAGGAACTGGCTCAGCTCACCGCTCTCTTCACGAGCGCGCTGATCTTTGCCTCTTCGGTGGCAGTCAACTCCTTCAGCGCAAAGGAGGTCGGCCACATGGAGCCTTCGTCGAGGTTCGCCGTGTCGTTGAAGCCGAGCGTCGCGTACCTCGAGTTGAACTTCTTGGCGCTTTGGAAGAAGCAGACGGCCTTGCCGTCCTTGGCATACGCGGGCATCCCGTACCAGGTTTTCGGCGAGAGGGCTGGCGCGCTGGCTTTGACGATCTCATGGAGCCGCTCGGCCATGGCGCGATCCGGTTCCGGCATCTCGGCGATCTTCGCGAGCAGGTCGCTTTCCCCTTCCGCCTTCTGCGCTTCCGCCTTCAGCTCTTTGGCGCGCTCCTTCATCGCGGCTCGTTCCTCGTGCGTGAATCCCTTGGACGCCTTACTCGCGGTCGTGCTCTTGGTGGACTTCTGCGTGGCCTTCTTTGCGCTCATCGTTCCCTCCTGTGCAGGCTCTCCCATGTCCTACCTTCTGGGTCTGCGGTTCATCTCTTAAAGATACTCATGGACGGCGGCTTCTCTACGCCCTTCTAAGGTGCTCGGCCCCGATCCTATGCTCCAGGGACGTCACAGAGGGGCACAGCTTCCAGTAGGTATCACGAGGAAGTCAGGATTATACCCTCGGTAAGTCGCTCTTAGCCAGGAATGATCATACGTGTTTGGAGGTGCTACTAGCCTGGCCGTGTGGCATCATGAGTCCCTGGCAGTTTTGTGACACACCTCCGACCTGGAGCGATGATGCAAGGGCCTAGTACTGGGGATCCCGTCAGGGTCCTCTTGGCAGACGACCACACGATGTTCCGCGAGGGCTTGGCGAGCGTCTTGGCCTCCTACGGCGGCATCGAGGTAGTCGCGCAGACGACGAACGACGAGGCTGCCGTCGCCCTGGCCCGCGAGAAGGGACCCGACGTGGTTGTGATGCAGGTGCAGCTGCCCTTCGAGAAGGCCAAGGTGACCCTCGACGAGTTGCGTTCGATCTCTCCCGCCCCGAAGGTGGTGATCTGCACCATGTTCGAGGACCCGCGCTATATCAGGGAGTTCATGCAACTGGGGGTGAGCGGCTACCTCGTCAAGAGCGCCTCTGTGGAGCAGCTCATCGCCGCCGTGCGCGTGGCCGTCTTGGACCCCGGCGGCGAGAACGTGGTTGTTGGCATGCCGCGCCAGATGCTGGAGGAGTCGGACGATGGGGCCGAGGGCGTGCTCTCCGCCAGGGAGCTGGAGATTCTGCTCCTGGCGGCCCGCGGTCTGTCTAACCGCCAGATATCCTCAACGCTACGCGTCGCCGAGGCCACCATCAAGCGCCACCTCGCCAACACCTACGAGAAGATGGGGGTGGGCTCGAGGGGGGAGGCCGCGAGGAAGGCCCTCACGGAGGGCTGGATCACCATAGAGGAGATCACCAAGGAAGACGACTGAGACCGGCCTCGGGCTAACGAACGCCGTCCTAGGAGGCCTCCGAGATCAACTCCGTCGTCTCGTCGATCACCGCGAACAGATCGTCCATAGAGATGTCGCCGACCCTGGAGACTCGCCCGTCCACGCTGATATTCGCGTCCATGTGGTCGCTGTAGATGATCTCTATCCAGCAGAGGACGTCCTCCAAGCTCCGCGGGTCTAGCTCGTCGTTGTCGTTTCGCACCAGAAGGTGCGGCTCGAAGCTTGCCACCTCCACGCTGACCTCCTCCGGCGGGGCGATCCTCACCTCGAAGTTGGAGCGGCGCTCGTGTATGGAGAGCGCGAGCGTCTCCCGGTACATACGGGGCGATACGGTGATCAGAATACGTGCGATTCGAGTGCCCCTTCCCGAGCGGACAGACCCGCGCGAGAAGGCGCACGCGAATCTCCCACACGATAATGGTTACATAGACCGTACACCCGTCCACGACGGGAAACAAGCGTTCCGCACTAGAATGGGCAAAAGTGTGCAGACCTCCTAGCCTGATCGGGCCATCAGCGTGCCGATCTGGTCCGGCGGCTCTCGACCTCAAAAGTGGTCCGAAGTATGTACGCGGGCTGCATACAACTGCCGATTGCCCGGGCGCGCTGATCCGTCATCATTAGGGCGCCACGACTGTCCTTGGGAGAGGCGACAGACACCATAGGATTTTTCGACGACACGATGCCCAAAGAAGCCGCTCATGCCCGCGCCTTGCTCCTGGCTATGCTGCGCGATCGCCGACCCGACGACGCCGAGATGAAGGAGGCCTGGGACGGGTTCGTCGGACGCCCGCCCCTGGCACAGAGGTGCGCCCACAATGGCTTCTTGCTGGTGGAGCCGGCGGAGGAGAGCGGCTGCGCGGTACGCTGCGCGCTGTGCGGGGTGGAGGGGCCGCTGCGCGAGACCCCGGAGGCCGCGCGCAAGGCGCTGCTGGTCCTCGGGGCACAGTAGTAAAGCCGTCTCGGCGGCGAATATGGGAAGCTACTTCGGTTTGCTGACGCTTGTGGCGGGCAACATCCTGGCTGTCGCTATCGCCGCGATGATGATCATGGATGTAGTTCTCCAGTATCTCGCCGGGTTCTTGCGTTTCAGGCCCGGATTCCTTGTTCCGTCAGGGTGAGGTCAAGGAACCTGTCCCAGTTGGAGGAGATCCTCTGCGCCATCGCCTCCTCCTCAGCGCGGTTCTCGCGCGCTATCTCGGCTGTCTCGTGGTCGCCCGCGCGCTCGGCCAGGCGCTCCAGCAGCTCGTATGCGGCTATCTCCAGGTGTTCGGTGACGAAGGCGTCGCGCGCGTTCTGGATCGCCTTGTCTGAGCGCCACAGGTCCGCTATCCCCTTGGCTTGTGCGGCGGCGATCGCCGCGAGGTCCTTTCCCACGGAGGCCAACCCCAGCCCGCCTAGCGCCCTGCGACGTTCGCTCAGCCGCTGCTCCTGACGTCTGGTTTCATCCTTGTGCTGGCGCAGCATGTCCACGATCTCCGGGTCCCTCGTTGTCAGGATCATCGAGTCGAGCATGAGCAGCACGTTCTGCTCCATGGCGTGGACGTTCTGCACGTACTCGACGAGTTTCCTGCGCAGTCTCTCTTCTTCTTGGGCCATCCTCTCTCCTTCCTCGGTTCTCGCGTGGTTGTACCCTCCCCGCCTCATCCGGAACCGTCCGAGCTCGCGTCCGCCGAGCGTGGACCGCCCGAGCCAGGAGCCCTCCGCCCCGGTCCACACCTCGTCGACGATCACCGAGAGCGGTGGGTCGTAGACCGGGGCGACGCGCCCCTTGCGCCGCTCGACAGTGAAGGGCCAGCCGGGCAAGACCCAGACCCCGGTCTCCCCACGGTCGCCGCGGATACGCTTGCGCACCCCCATCATCGGCGGCAGGATGCCGCCACGTCGCTCGACCCGCCAATCACCGTCGAGGCCCTGCACGCGGTGCTCCTTTACCTCACGACCTCGCTCGCAGGGCCGTCGCCAGCATGAGCGCGGCGCCGGCGAGGGCTCCGCGCTTTACCGCCGGGTGCGTATCCAGCCAGGTGATGACGCTGCTCGAGAGCGTCTGGTCATCGAAGTCTCCATCGGCCCTGTTCTGGTCCTCGAGGGGTTCGAAGAGCGCATCCGGGGCGTCCTTGGATCTGGGCTCGTCCGTCATCTGCGACCCGAAGCCCCCGCGCGCCATTATAGAGTCCATGAGGCGCGGCGAGAGACGCTGGCCAACGATCATGCCCTTCGCGGCGCCCCCGGCGACGATGTCGCGGGGCGCCTTCTCGGCCGCATATAGGATGGCGTCGGCGACAACACCAGGGGCATAGAGCGGTGGGAAGCCCTTGGGTTTGACACCAAGCTTGGTGCGCGCCTTGTCGAAGAAGGGCGTGTTTATGGCCGCAGGCATCACGTTGGTGACGTCGATGGGCCACCCCTCGCGTTTGAGCTCGACCCGCACGGACTCTAGCAAGCCGTCCACACCGTGCTTGGCAGCGCAGTAGGCGCTCTGCAGCGGCACGGCGCGCCTGGCGACCACGGAGGTGACGTGAACGAGCGCCCCGCGTCCCTCGCGCTTCAAGAGCGGCAGCGCGGCCATCGCACCGTATGCCTGCCCCACGAGGTCGACCTCGATAACCTGCCTGAACTCCTCGGGTGTCGTCTCCTCGAAGGGAGCGAAGATGGAGATCGCTGCGAGGTGTACCCAGGTGTCGAGCCGACCGTATCTCTCGGCGGCCGTGTCCGCCACCGCCTGTACCTGATCAAAGTCCGTCACATCGGCCACCACCGCCGTCGCCTCGCCCCCGCGGTGCCGGATCTCCTCCACCAGGGAGTGGAGGCCCTCTCCGTTGCGGGCGGAGACCACGACCTTTGCACCCCTCCCCGCAAACCGCAGGGCCGACTCACGTCCTATTCCACTCGAGGCCCCCATCAGCGCGACTACCTGGTCTTCCACCGGTTTGAGCTTCATCGCTCCTCCTTGCCAATCGCGTTGTCGGCTCTCGCCGCTCCTCCGTTGAAGGGACCTCATTGCGGCGAGGAGCACGCAGGGAGCGAGTACCCCCAGGCCTATGGTGGGCTTAGGAGGCCCCTGCGTTCACCGCCCGCCATTTCCGACGCGTCCCCGTTCTTTCTGTTCCTCCTCCCCGGATCCCACTGTAGGGCGGCGCCCCCTGAAGTTCTGTACACCATCCACCAACGCTCTTACCCTCACGGTCTGTGCCGTAAAATAAGCTGGATGCAGCTGCTTAGACCGTCGCCAAGCTAACAGAAAGGAGGAGGCGCGGGCCGCTCCGACCAGAGTCCAAAGCCCGCGCCACAACCTATGGGGAGTGTAGCAGAAGTTCGATACCGCGCGATGGGCGAGCAGTGCAAACTGTACGATTCGGAAACCGGCAGGGCCCAGAAACTAAGCAGATACCATAAGGATGATATCTGTAGCCGGTGCCTCCGGGAGGGATACACCCTCCGAGACGCGCGGCTCACCAGCGACACCAACGTTACCACCATCCATTCCTCAGACGGGCCATCAGAGCTATGTAGCCAATGCCATGAGAGTCCAGCGGTTTCCACACTGGAGCTTCAGATAAGACAGCGAGATAGAGACTACGCCGCTTTGCGAGGGGTGTCAGAAGAGATTACTCGAGCAGGTGGAAAAACATGGCTACTTCAATCTTACTCCGCCCACACCTGCAGGACCGCGTCCGCTACCAGAAGATGTATTCAAGGAATTGTTCGGTGCTGCCAGGACATTGTTCAAGAGGGGTATAGCCGAGGAAGAGTTGACAATCCCCACGCTTGCCTTTGCGAACCGCGCCTCGGGCCTGCCTGAACTAAAAGCCCTCAGCGGCCAGTTCGCTAAGATTGGAGACAGCAGCGCCGTCCGAGAACAGCTCTTAAACGACTTCTATCAAAGGTTTAGAGGGTTAACTCCTGTCGCCGTCTCCGACGAGGTTCTAATTTTGCGAAGCGTTCCAATGTTCCTAAATGCAGTCAGGTACTCTGGAACCACGGTAGTCAAAGAAGTTGTGATTGACGTATTCATGCGTTCGGTCAAGCCCGAAGAGGTTGCTGAGCACTACGAGCGTTGGCTTGTCGAGGAAGGTCTCACATACGAGCGGTCTAGCCAGGGCACTTTGGCTTGGGAGCTTTCCGACGCCTACCTTGCAATGACCGTAGGGCCAGGCAAGGAGCTGAATGAAGGCCAGGTAGCCCGAATTCCCTAGGAGGGCGCCAGTCAGCATTCCCACCACCGCAACTCGTTGCGGGGCAGTACGATGTTCTCAAGGGTTCTGTGCACCCACGGAGATTTAGAGGCGTTGCCTACGCCCTCGGATGAAGGCAGAGCGGTCATGCTGCTTCAGCCGATAACCTCATACCGGCGTGCGTGGGTTGGTATCTACGAGAACCATCATCCGTCAAGCGGTCCCCATTGAGGAGGTCGCTCGTCGCTACACCGACCTCAAGCCCCTCGGTGGCCGAGCGTGGTTTGACGGTCGCTGCCCCTTGCCCGGGCACGAAGACAAGACCCCGAGCTTCTATCTCTACCCAC
>DASZKL010000338.1:0-3091 GCA_035947015.1 Rubrobacteraceae bacterium | reverse complement strand
GGTCGAGGAGGGAACAATCGCGCGTTTGGGGCACACCGCGGAGGGTAGATAGGTACCCGTGACGTGCAAGCGAAAGCGGGAGGGTAAGCGTGGATCTCGGCTCCTTGGGTGACATGCAACAGTACCTGCAGGGCATCGATTTCCCGGCCAACAAGGAAGAGGTCGCTTCGGGGGCCGAGAGCAACGGCGCTCCTCAGGATTTCGTCGATCAGATCAGGAACGCGGCCACGGAGCGCTTCAGCAGCCCCGAAGAGGTTCTGCAGACGGTACAGGGTTCCTGAGAAAACGAAGAAACCTCCGGGCCGGGGTCTCGCGGGGCTCCGGCCCGTTCCGTGCACGCGAGAGGTCGAGGCTTAACGCCGCCCGGCCAGTTGCCGCACGAGGAGCGAGGCGGCGAAGAACGCAGTGGCTCTCACCAGCCCCTGCAAGGCGGCCTCCGTCAGGTCGTCCTTGACACCCCTGCGCTCCGGGATCTCCTCAGCGATGAACCTGCTCACCGGGCGGGTCAGGACCATGGCTATGGTTATCGCCAGCACGGTCAGAAGCCGCCTCTGCGTCTGGTCGCTCATCCGGTTGCCTCCCCTCGTGGACGCGGGATCTGCGAGCCCGCGCATCTCCCGCACCCTGTCGATGCCCTGGACGGTGATCGCGTACTCGGAGGCCGACGCAGCCTCCTTGATGTATGCCCCGTTCAACAGGTATCTCAGCGCGACGTCGCACTCGGTGGACCCGGGCTCCATCCCCGCCGCCTTCGCCGCGCTCTCGTTCGGGGGCGACTCCGGCGCGCCGATAGGGACGGGCCTGAGGGGGTTGTGCCCGCCCAGGTCGTAGAACGCCCCCAGGAGGCGCATCGCGAGATCCTCTATGCCGCTGGTCGCCATGCCCGTGCTTCCTCCGCTTCGCGAACCGTACGGCTCAGATGTACCCCGCGGGCGGCGTAACGTAACCGTGTTCCGCCCGCCAGCCGACCCGGAACGCGGCGCCCCGGTTTTTTGGAGGGTGGTAAGGCCCAGGCTTCTCGTGCAAAATATGACCCCGTCCGCCGTCGTAGTGAACACGGTCAGAGCCCCATAAGGCTATGATCCTCGCTTGGCCGAGGAGCGTAAAGGAGCAGCGGATGCGACGAAAGGCGAACCTCGCGAGGATTGTCGCGGCGCTGGTCGCGCTCGTGCTCGTCCTGGGGTCGGGGTCGGATCGGGCCGCGGCCCAGGAAGAACGGCCGGATCCCCCGCAGGTGCGGGCGACGGCCTGGGCGCTCGTGGACGGCGACACGGGGCTGTACCTGGCGGGCAAGAACCCCGATCGGCGGCTACCCGTAGCCTCGACGACCAAGATCATGGTCGCCCTCCTGGCCCTCGAGGAGGGGGCGAACCTCGAGGAGGAGGTCGCCATCAGCGGGCAGGCCGAGCGCTTCGTGGGAACCGTCTACAGCAACATCGGGCTCATAGAGGGCGAGCGCCTGAGCGTCAGGGAGCTCCTCAAGGCGGCCCTGATCCCCTCCGGCACCGAAGCCGTCTACGCCCTCTCCGAGCACCTGGGCGGCGGGAGCGTGGGCGTCTTCGTCGAGGACATGAACCAGGAGGCCGACTCGATGGGCCTGAAGAACACCCACTTCGAGAACCCCGCCGGCCTCGACGCCCGCGGCCACTACTCGAGCGCGCGGGACCTGGCGACGATGGCCCGGGCGGCGATGGAGTACCCCACGTTCGCCGACATGGTGGATACCGAAAGAACCAGGATCAGCACCCAGAACAGGGAGATAGAGTTCTCCAACACCAACAACCTCCTCTACGCCTACGAGCAGGCGAACGGGGTCAAGACGGGCACCTCCCCGCAGGCCGGCCCCTGCCTCGTCGCCTCGGCCACGGAGGGCGACGAATCTTATTTAGCGGTCGTGCTCGACGCCGCGGGCGAGGAGTACCGCTTCGACGCCGCCCGGACGGCGCTCGAGTACGGCTTCGACAACTACGAGCGCGAACCACTCGCCCGCAAAGGCGAGGTCTACGAAGAGATCCAACCGCCCTTCCGCCGGGAGGAGTCGGTGGGGCTGGTCGCCGCCAGAGACGTCCCCGGCCCCGCGGGCCCCGGCCTCGAGGTCGAGCGCCGGGTGACGGCTAGAGAGGCGCCCCCCGCGGCGAAGGCCGGCCAGGAGCTCGGGACCGTCGAGGTCCTCGTGAGCGGCGAGAGAGTGGGGACCAGCCCTCTCGTCACGAAGAGGGGGTACGAGGAGGCCTCCCTTTGGCAGAAGGTAAGGTACTGGTCGAGCGGCCTGGCGATGAGGGTCTCGCGCTGGATCTCCGACCTGATCCCCTCCTAGTGCTCCTAAGCTACCTCGACCGTCTCCGATCAGGCCTCGTCACGCACGAAGGTGCAGCCATGCTTCGCCAGAGCAGCCTCCATCTGAGCCATCTGCTCCGGGCTCGGCGGACCCGCCGGTGGCGGCAGAGTCATCGCCTCCGCCGGCCGGCTCAAGGCCCTAAAGTAACCCTCGAACCCGCTCGGCACCACCAACAACAGCACCCTGGCGCCGTCACTGGACGACCTGAAGGTGTGCGGGATGCCACGCGGCTGGAACGTGAAGCTCCCGACCGGAGCCTCGAACTCCTCATCGCCCATCCGAACGCTCAAGCCCCCCTCCAGCACATAGAACGCCTCGTCCTCTCGCTCGTGCACGTGCAAGGGCGGCCCGGAGTCGGGGGGAAAGAGGATCTCGTACACCGTTAGCCTTCCCGCGGTATCCTCCCCCTCGGCGAGGGCGCTCATCAACTGGCCTACGTACCAGAACGAGTTGCCCGGCCCGGCGCTGCGGACGTAGGGGCGTAGCTCGGCGGGCCGAACGTCGGTGTTCATGGGGGTTCTCCTCTCCAGTGATGATCACCGCTCTTTTGTTTGAGACTCTTGTCTCAACTTGACACGGCCGTATACTACTCCTATGGGTGCCTCGCGTCAAGAGAAAAAACAGAGGGATTTCAGCAACGTTCGGCGTCGTACCAGGGGAGCGATGATCGAGGCTGCCGCCCGGCTTCTGAGCGAGGGCGCTCATCAACTGGCCTACGTACCAGAACGAGTTGCCCGGCCCGGCGCTGCGGAC
>DASZKL010000337.1:0-2103 GCA_035947015.1 Rubrobacteraceae bacterium | reverse complement strand
GAGTTCTTCGTAGCCCTGATGTTCATCACCATAATAGGCCTGGCTATCCTGCTCGCCCCGAACCTCGGAGAGCTCGCCACCGGCCTCGTGCCGACGCAGTTCCCTGAGGGCTCCCTGCTCTCTGTCCTCGCCCTGATCGGCGGGGTGGGCGCGACCTTCACGCTCTCCTCCTACAACTACTGGGTGCGCGAGCGCGGCTGGGCTTCTCCTCCCTGGATCCCGATGATGCGCCTGGACCTGATCGTCGGCTACGCCTTGACCGCACTCTTCATGGTGGCGATGCTGGTCGTCGGGGCGGAGCTTCTCTTCGCCAGCGGCGAGAGCATCAGCGAAGAGCAAGGGCTCGTGGCGCTCGCAGATCCCATACAGGAGCGTTTCGGCGTTATCGCGCGCTGGCTCTTCCTCATCGGCTTCTGGGCAGCCGCGACCAGCTCGATAGTCGGGGCCTGGAACGGCTCGGCCTACCTCTTCGCTGACTCGGTGAGGACCTCTCGCGACGTACCGGACGAGAGGGCGGAGGAATACCTCTCCGAGAAGAGCATCTACTTCAGGGCGATGCTGGTCTGGATCAGCTTCCCCTCCATGCTCCTGCTCTTCTTCGGCGAGCCGGTGCTCCTGATCATCGTCTACGCCGCCCTTGGCGCCCTGTTCCTGCCCTTCCTGGCGATCACACTCCTCTGGCTACTCAACTCCAGCCGCGTGGCTCCTGAGCACCGCAACGGCATCGTCTCGAATCATCCTGGTAGCCTCGGTATTGCTCTTTATCGTGCTTGGGGTGCAGGAGATTCTGGGCGCCGTTTAGGGTCGTACCGCCGCGACCTGCGGGTTAACATTTGCGCAGCACCGGACTATCGAGGAGTAGTGATGCAGCAAAAAGACAACCGGGTGCTCGGTCGCGATGTGCGCGGACCGGTCAGGGCCGAAGGGCTCGACACAGCGCCGTGGAGCCACGAGGACGCGGACGCGACGGTCGAGTTCACGACGAACGAGCTGACCGCGACCTGCCCCATCACAGGGCAGCCTGACTTCTACGAGCTGAAGCTGACCTACCGCCCGAAGGAGGCGCTCATAGAGTCCAAATCCCTGAAGCTCTACCTCTGGGGCTTCAGGGACAGGGGCATCTTCGCAGAGGACCTCGCCGCGACGCTCCTCAAGGACCTCGTCGCGGCGTGCGACCCTGCGGAGATGACCGTGGACCTCACGCAGCAGGTCAGGGGTGGGCTCCAGATCCGGACGGTCGTCCGCCACCCGTCCGGCTAACCCGCTCTTCCCAGAAGGGCTAAGGCAGCGTGACGAACTGGCCGAGGAAGGCGCGCGCCGACTCGGTGTCGAGGCGGTAGATCACGTTCGTGGACTTGCACAGCGCGTCGCCGGTGATCGTGATGCCCGCGATGATGTTCGTCTCGGTCGAGCCTGCGCCCAGGAAGTTCGGGCCGCCGGAGTCGCCGCAGCAGGTCCCGCCGCTGCCGGTAACCGGGTTCTGGGAGAGACGCAGGTAGCTCGGCCCGACCGCGTTGAAGGTCGAGACCGCGTACTCGCGCGTGTCGAGGTAGCCGATGACGGGCCCGCCCGGCTGGTTGACCGCCTCCTGCCCGCCGTAGCCGACGGCGGTGAATTGCTGGTTCTTGTCCACCCTGTCGAACTGTCCGAGGGTAGGCAGCTGCGCGGGGGTGATGCCCCGGATCGGCTTGTCGAAGACGACGACGGCGATGTCGTGCGGGTCGCTCTGCGACTGGTAGAGGGGGTCGCCGTAGAAAGTGCCGGAGTAGAGCTTGGACTTCGTGGTGTACTCGGAGTCAAATGTGACGTAGACCTGCTCCGTGCCGATGTCGCAGTGCGCGGCGGTCAGGAAGACGGTCGGTGAGATCAGGGTGCCCGAGCAATAAGGATACGTCTCCCCGTCGAACGTGCCTACGAGCGCCCCGACGTTGGGATGCTTGTTGCCATCCGGTTGCCCTTAGGTTATGGCAGATGCCACCCCGCCGCACACGATAAACGCTACCACGACGACCGCAAAGATCAGAGATATCCGCCTCATCTCGCTCCTCTCCATCGAGCTTTCGGCCAGTAATATAGCAGGAATGCTCGCTGCAGGAGGTTACC
>DASZKL010000336.1:0-5456 GCA_035947015.1 Rubrobacteraceae bacterium | reverse complement strand
GGCCTAGATCCCCGCCCGAGGCGGCCCGAGTTCGGTTGAGACCGGTGACTGCGGCGTCGATGGCCGGGTCCCGGGCAATGAGGCCCCGTGAACCGTGTCAGGACCGGGAGGTAGCAGCACTAAGCGGGTAACCTCATGTGCCACGGGGCAGCCTGGCCGGAGCCTACCGGCCGGGAGTTCGCCGGGTTCGAGTCCGTCGAAGGCGGGGTGCGCGGCTCTTAGGTTTCAGGTACCAGGGGTCAGGTGTTTTCCTGTAGCCTGATGCCCATTAACCTCGATGGCTCTTCCCGAGGTGTCCGGTATACTTGCCGTGTGAGCCTCACTGCGTCCCTCCCGACATGAAACACGCGACGCTCTACCGCAAGTGGCGCCCCAGGCGTTTTAGCGAGGTTGTCGGCCAGGAGCCGGTCGTACGCACCCTCAGCCGTGCCATAGAGACGGGCCGCGTCGTCCACGCCTACCTCTTCTCCGGTCCGCGGGGGACGGGGAAGACGAGCACGGCGAAGGTCCTCGCCATGGGACTGAATTGCGTCAACGGTCCCACGCCCGAGCCCGACGGTACGTGCGAGAGTTGCCGCGCGATCATAAACAACTCCTCTCTCGACGTGGTCGAGATGGACGCGGCCTCCAATCGGGGGATAGACGAGATCCGGGACCTCAGGGACCGGGTGAACCTCGCCCCCGTCGCGGGCCGGATGAAGGTCTACATCATAGACGAGGTCCACATGCTGACCCCCGAGGCCTTCAACGCCCTCCTCAAGATGCTGGAGGAGCCCCCCGAGCACGTCGTCTTCGTCCTGGCCACAACCGAGAAGCACAAGGTACTCCCCACGATTATCAGCCGTTGCCAGAGCTTCGACTTCAAGCGCCCCGGTGTCGAGACGCTCGTGAAGAAACTCGCCGAGATAGCGGAGGCCGAGGATATACCGGTAGAGCCGGAGGTCCTCACCGTCATCGCCCGCGAGGGTCGTGGCTCCTTCCGAGATGCCGAGGGCATGCTGGATCAGCTCTCCTCCTTCGCCGATGGACCTATTACCGCGGCGATGGTGCGCGAGCTCCTCGGGAGCGTCAGCTCCGAGACCCTTCTGGAGACGACCGCCGCGCTGCACGAACGCCGCGCGGCAGACGCGATGCGCATGGTCGATCGCCTCTCGAACGAGGGCAGAGACCTCGGCCAGTTCCTCGGCGAATTGCTCTCGCACCTCCGGACGGTGATGCTCTTGCCGCACGCCCCGGAGGTAGCCCTCGCCGAGGTAGGGGCCGAGGAGCGTGAGGCGCTCCGTGAGCAGGCTAGTAACGTCCCGACCGCCGAGGTAGTGTGGCTCATAGAGTCGCTGGGCGACACTCTGGGGCGCATAAAGCGTGGCGGGGATCCCAAACTCGAGCTGGAGCTCTCTTTTCTCAAGCTGACCCGCGACTACACGGAGCCATCCGTCGAGGTACTCGTGCGTCGCCTTGAGGCTCTCGAGCTCGCGGTCGAGCAAGGAGATATGCCGAGGTCGCCGGGGACAACTACCGACGAGGCTCCCGCCGTGGAGACCACGCCCGAGAAGGTCGAGTCTGAAGCGCTCCCCGCGGTCGAGGAGGTGATAGAGCCGCACGAGATCAAGGCTGACGAGGTGCCTGAGCTAGCCGCGCAGTGGGACGTCCTGATGCAGGATCTTAGGGACGAGCGCCAGGCCCCCGCGGCGGCGGTGTACGAGGAGGCGCGCGTGGAGGCATTCGACGGAGCTGTGCTTGAGCTCGCCTTTCCCCACGAACTCTCGATCTACGTCAGGCTCGCTCAGGACGCCAGGCACGCTGATCCCTTGCGCGAGGCTATAGCGCGCCGCTTCGGCGTGAGCCCCAGGATCGAGTCCAGGGTCGCAGACGGAACGGACACCCACCCTCTCGGGGAGGAAGCATCCGAGCAGGTAGTATCCGCGAGCCCCCCGGTCGACGAATCGGGAGTACCTTCAGGGGATGAGACGCCGGCCGGTACCGATGAGGATCGCGGCGGAAGCGGTGCGGAGGCCCAGCGAGGCGTCCCGGGGGCGGCTGAAGGCGATGATACAGTCCGCAGTGAGAACGAGGCTTTCCAGATGGCGCGGGAGTGGTTCGGTTCGCGAGATCCAAACGGAGGGAACTAGAGGTCATGGGTGGGCGACGTAACGCAGAGGCGATGCTTCTCTAGCGCAAACTCTCCTCCTAGCATGAGCTTCGGTTTCGCCAGATCCCACGCGGAGGTGCTCTTCCAGAGGTTGGAGCCAGCCGGAACTACTGCAGCGGGCCACAAAGGGTAAGAGGCAATGTAGGGAGCGCTCGGAGATAGAGAGCAACGGCGGTTAGAATCATGGATTCCCCATCGAAAGACCTATGTAGTCCACCCCGAATGGGATGCTGGCAGGGTGTCGGTCTCGATCACGCTGGACGGCCGAACATACCATGTGTGGGTCGCGGCGTCCGAAGAGCTTGGAAGGGAAGAAGATTTCCTCTTGCCCCTGGCCCTGTTCCCCGCGATGATCAGTGGCTCTCGCCTGGAGCTTCCCAGAGGGGTTTCGCCCCGACTCCTGTCGGCTGCGCCGAAGATCCAGGACGTATTCCGGCTTTGGGGTGAAGAGTACTGGAGCGATACGTTATCGGGGCTGCGGCCCATCGCGGTGAATGCCGAGGTGCGCAGTAGCCCGGTCGAGTGCGCCCCGGGCGTTGGTTGCTTCTTCAGCGGCGGGGTTGATTCCTACTACACGCTGCTGAAGCACCGCCAAGAGGTCACCCACATCATCTATCGTGCACGGCTTCGACATCGCCCTCGAAGAGAAAGAGCTCCGATCCCAAGCCTCGCGGATGGCACAGGAGGTAGCGAGCGAACTGGGCATGACCCTCATAGAGGTCGAGACGAACCTGCGCTCGTTTTCGGATAAGGTGGTGGGGTGGGCAAGTACCATGGAGCGGCGATGGCGAGCGTCGCCCTTCTCTTCCAGCACCGGTTTAGTAAAGTTCTGATCGCCGCCACCAACTCGTATGCAGAGCTTACCCCTTGGGGCACTCATCAATTGCTCGACCCGTTGTGGAGTACGGAGCTTATGGAGTTCGAGCACGACGGGGGCGAGGCGACGCGGTTTGAGAAGACGGTCCACATCTCTGAGCACGACCTTGCCCTGCGGTGGCTGCGCGTATGCTTCAAGAACCCGGACGGTGCCTACAACTGCGGACGCTGCGTAAAGTGTTTGCGCACCATGATCGCCCTGCGGACGGTCGGGGCGCTAGAGAGGTGCAAAACCCTCCCACAAGAGCTTAGCCTCGAAGAGGTCGCCAAAATAGAGCTATCCAACGACTCCAGCAGGTTCGTTCTGAGACAGACCGTGGAAACCCTCCAGCACCTTGGCACCGAGCCCGATCTGGCCCAGACCCTCGCAAGGGTGCTCGAGGAGGATGCGCGGACGCAAGAGATAAGGGCCGCGCAGTCGCAGCGACTCGAGCAACAGCTCTCTGTAACCCGCAATAGGCTCGAGCGAACCCGCGCCAGGCTCGAAGCGGCCAGAACGAGAAACAGGAGACTCGCGAAGCGTAACCGCCGGCTGACCGGTGATTATTCCGGTCGTCGCTACAGGGTTGTGGACGCCTTGGTGAGGATCGCCTCTCGGCTACCCGGAATAGGCCCGCTTGTGAAGCAGAAGGGTGCAGCCGGGGACCAATAGGACCCGATCGACAGGAGACCTCGAGTCCCACGTGGCCCTCGCTCCTGAGGGCTTGGCAGCACTTTCTCCCGAGGAACGTCGCAAGGTGTACGCTATACTTAATCTCACCGTCGAGCCCTGGTCGGCGGAGGCTTGCAGACAAGAGCGCTTCGGAGAGGAGCAGGTTTGGGAGGACGTCGGAACGTCAAGACGTTCCTTCGCTGACGCAAACCCCGCTACTCCGACACGGCTTCAATTCACGCTGATTTCCAAGAACGGTGGGTTGGAGACAGCCTTCAAGTTAGAGGCTGCGCCAATAGGCGCTTAGCTGTCCACTTGTAAGGCGGGCACAGAATGCTCGATCATCTGGGGAGTTGTCCAAGCTTCCTGCTGTGTGAAGGAGCTCATGTTCATGCCCGCACTCCAACCTTACATCATCGAATCCATATGGGAGCAGTTCTCTGCTCTACTGCCCGAGCGGAAGACCGACCATCCGCTTGGCTGCCACCGACCCCGGATACCCGACAGGGTGGTCTTCGAGAAGCTGCTTCAGATACTGGTGTTCGGATGCGCCTACTGGAGGATCGCCGACGAGGAGTGTTCGGCAACCACCCTGCGCCGCAGACGCGACGAGTGGATCGAGGAGGGGGAAATGGACCAGTTGCTGAATATGGCGCTCGAAGCCTATGATCGCTTCCTCGGCATTGAATTGACCGACTTGGCCGTTGACTGCTGCATCACCAAAGCGCCTTGCGGCGGCGAGATGGCGGGTAAGAGCCCGGTAGATCGAGGAAAAGGGGGCATCTAGCGCTCAATGGTCGTGGACGCTTGCGGCATCCCCCTCGGGATCGTCATCGCCTCAGCTAACCGCCATGACTCGCCGCTCTTGGCCGGCACTCCCAACACCCTCCAACCCTTGGGAGAACTGCTCGATCGGACAAGCGTACATCTCGACCGCGCCTACGACTCCGATACCACCCGCCAGAAGCTGGCAGCTAGCGGACTGAGAGCCGAAATCTCTGAGAAGGGCAAACCAGTTCCCGTAACGGCCACCAAACGGTGGGTGGTGGAACGCACCAACTCTTGGCAAAACGCCCACAAGAAGCTCGTGTGGTGCACCGAGAGGCGGGGCGGGTCATCGACTTCTGGGTGACCTTTTCCGAGGTGATCATCATCGTAAGGTGGCTAATACGGAAAGCCTGGACTCACTACCGTTGGGAGACTCGGCCCACTCGCCGACCGTGACCTATTGGCGGGGCCACTTAGTCGAGCAGGCGGTCGAACTCGCTCGTGATCACGCTGTGGCACTCGCATGTGACAGCTTCCAGGCCAGAGCGATCGAGTATCCTGAGCCTGCCGCGGCTGTAGGAGATCAACCCCTCACCCTGCAAGGCGCTGGCTACCTCGCTTACGCTGGCACGCCGCACGCCCAGCATCTGCGAAAGGAACTCCTGAGTTAGGTAGAAGTCGTCTCTGCCCACGCGATCGTGGGTGTGCAGGATCCAGCGGCTGCACCTCTTTTCTACCGAGTGTAGCCGGTTGCACGCGCTCGACTGGGCGGCGAAGACCAGCGTCGCCTCCGTGAAACGGCGCAAAAAGTCGTGCAGCCGATCGCTAGGTCTGACCTCGGACCTCAAGGCGTCCGCCGTCATCCTGGCAGCCTCGCCCCGTATCTGGCAGAAGGAAGTGAGAGGGGCCGTCTGTGCCCCCAAAAACACGGGTAGACCATCCATACCCTCGTTGCCGATGGTGACGACCTCGACCGACCGTCCATCCTTCATCGTGGCCAGGGTGGAGGTG
>DASZKL010000335.1:0-1801 GCA_035947015.1 Rubrobacteraceae bacterium | reverse complement strand
CTGACCTTGATGAGCTCGAGCCGTTCCCCTTGCCTGTGCCTCTCCGCGAAGTAGTGGAGCAGTTCGCCTTGGTCGTAGGTGACGAAGCCCTCCTCGATCTTACCCTCCGCCCCGACCTCGCTCACCGAGTACCACGACCACGGGTAATATCCCCCCTGCGAGAAATCCGGGGGGCTCGGGCCCTCGGATATGAAGAACAGCTGGGACAGGCGGCCCTGGTCACCGCTGTTGAAGGCGTCGATAAAGCCGATCACGAGATCTGCTATCTGTCGCGGACGGCAGCCATCCGGCAACGAGGCATCGTCGCTGGTGACGATTACCTCTGTGGCAGCCCCGCGAGCCCCACCGCCGGCCACATCAGCCCTTTCGCCCGCAGCCGAACCGGGAGGCTGCGAGCCCCCGCCATCAGGTTCGTCTCCCCCGCACCCCAGCGTGAGGAACGCGAGGGTCAGCAGCGGCAAGATATTTCTCATCATGTGATCTTGATTTGCCTCGATCCCTTACCCAATCGCCCCGGGGGACGTGCTAATTCTACGCCTTTCGGTGCTATAGAATGGTGAACGGCGAGCGTAGCCGCCAGAGGGAGGAGAAAGGCGTGACACGGACGTCTCGTTTCGGGGTCATGACGATTCAGAACATCTCCTGGATCTCGCTGTTGGAGCGTTGGCGATACCTCGATGAGCTCGGACTCGATAGCGCCTGGCTTGCCGACCACTTCACGAACCCCTGGTATCCGGACGAGCCCTGGCTGGAGGGCTGGCCGCTGCTGTCGGCCCTAGGGGCGCGTACCGAGAGGATGCGCCTGGGGATCCCGGTCACGAACATCGCGCTGCACAACCCTGCGGTCCTGGCGAAGCAGGCTGTCACGGTCGACCGCATCTCGGAAGGGCGGCTGGAGCTGGGCATCGGCGCCGGCGGAGCACCGACCGACCACTCGATGACGGGCGTTCCCAACTGGGACCCGCCCGAACGCGCCGCCCGCCTGGGTGAGTACGTCGAGCTCGTCGACAGGCTGTTGCGCGACGAGGTAACGAGCTACACGGGCCGGCACTACCGCGTCCAAGATGCGAAGATGCACCCGGCTGCGGTTCAGAGGCCGCGACCGCCCTTGACCGTCGCGGCGCTCGGGCCGAAGACGCTCAGGATCGCCGCCAGACACGCCGACTCGTGGAACTTCTTTCCGGAGACGGGCCTGGAGGCCCGGGAAGCCCTGGAGCAGACCGCGCGCCGTAACAGGCTGCTCGACGAATATTGCGCCGAGGTGGGGCGTGATCCTGGCGAGATCACCCGCTCCCTACCGGTCCATCCGCGCATGGCCGATTCTCCGTTTGATTCGGACGGCGCCCTCGAGGACTTTGTCGGACGCTACCAGGAGGCTGGGATGGACGAGTTCGTTATCTACTGGTGGCGGGAGGAGGCCCTGGAGCGCGGCTATGATGCCGGGATCGCCAGGGGCTGCGTCGATCGCAACTCGCTCGAACGTATAGCCACGCACGCGATACCGAAGCTTCGAGCGGCCACCACGAACACCTAAGGAGCTCTGGGCCGCGCGAGTACCGTCGATAGAGTCCTTTAGAGGGAGATCAGGCCGTGCCTGGCCCCCTGGCTCACGGCCTCGGCCCGGTTGTTGACCTCGAGCTTGGCGTAGAGGGAAGAGATGTGAAACTTGACGGTGTGCTCGCTGATGTGGAGCTCGCGGGCAATGAGCCTGTTGGAGAGTCCCCGACCCAGCAGCTCCAACACCTCGCGCTCGCGCGCGGTCAGGGGCTCGGAGAGTTCTTCGACCGAAGCCGGGGATTCC
>DASZKL010000334.1:0-1855 GCA_035947015.1 Rubrobacteraceae bacterium | reverse complement strand
GATCGTGGCCGTCCGGTTCGGGGGGACGCGGGAGAGGCCGGTGGCGGAGGTGGCGCACGTCGGGGACTCGCGGGCGTATCTCTTGCGCGGGGGGAGCTTGAGGCCCCTGACCGAGGACCACTCGCTCGTGGCCGAGCTGGTACGCAGCGGGGAGCTGACCAGGGACCAGGCCGCGGAGCACCCCCAGGAGAACCTCATCACCCGGGCTCTGGGCGCGGAGGAGGAGGTCGACGTGGACACCGCCGTCCTGCCCGTGGAGGCGGGAGACCGTATCCTCCTGTGCTCCGACGGTCTCTCCGATATGGTCCCGGAGGGCCGGATCTCGGAGATCCTGGCCGACTCTCCGGGCGATCCCGAGACCACGGCGCGGCGCCTGCTCTCCGCCGCCCTCGACGCCGGCGGCACGGACAACGTGACCGTCGTGGTCGTGGACCTGAAGGAGCAGCCCGAGGAACGCGCCGGCGATACCCACGAGATGCCCGCCGTCGACCCGCCCGAGAGCACCGCAACCCGGCCATCCCCCACGAGAAGGGGTCGCAAAGGGGATGGGCGCCCGGCGGTGTCGCGCCGGAAGCGCAAGAGGAGCGACCGTCTCGGGAAGTTCGTGCGGGGTCTGGCGGTCGTCCTGGTGGTCGTCGTCGCCCTGACACCAGCGTACCTGTGGGGCTCGAGCCGGTACTTTCTCGGCGTCGCCGACGGGGAGGTCGTGGCGTACCGGGGGCTGCCCTACGCCCCTATGGGCGTCGAGCTCAACGAGGAGTGGCGCAGGACCGGTATCCAGCTCTCGGAGGTCGAGACGCCCTACCGCGCCCCGATAGAGAACCACAGGCTCTACACCCAGGACGAGATCGAGCCCGTCATACGGGATCTCGGCAGATGACCCAGCGCGCCACGAGCCCGATGATCCTCGCCCTGCTGATAACCACCCTGGGGTTCGCGACCCTGATCTTCGTGCAGGAGGCGACGCGCCCGCCCCTGATCTACGGCGCCTATTACGCCGGGACGCTGTTCGTCTTGTACCTCGGCGTGAGGCTGCTCCTGCCGCACTCGGACGTGCTGCTCCTGCCGATAGTGACGCTGCTCACCGGCATCGGGCTGGTCATGATCTACCGCCTCACCTATGACGTGGAGGGCGTGGAGAACCTCGCGACGACCCAGGCCGTCTGGATCCTGGTCGGCAGCGGGGCCATGTTCTTTATTGTGCTCTTTTTCCGCAACTACCAACGCCTCTTCGACTACAAGTACCTCCTCGCCTTCGCTGCGGTCGTGCTCATCGCCCTCACGTTCACGCCTCTTGGCTACGAGGTGAACGGGGCGCGGCTCTGGGTCGACCTGGGTCCGGTCGGCTTCCAGCCCTCGGAGTTCGCCCGCATCGCCCTCGTGATCTTCTACGCCGGATACCTGGCAGAGACGCGCGACCTCCTGACGGCGACGAGCCGCAGCTTCCTCGGCATCCAGATACCTGCGCTCAAGTACTTCGGACCGGTCGCGCTGGTGTGGGCGGCTTCTCTGGCGTTGCTCGTCTTCGAGAAGGACCTGGGGAGCAGCCTGCTCTTCTTCGCCGTCCCCCTCCTGATGCTCTACGCCGCGACGGGCCGCATCGCCTACATCATCCTAGGCGCGCTGCTCTTCGCCCTAGGCTCGCTCGTGACGTACTTCCTCTTCGAACACGTGCAGCTGCGGGTGCAGAGCTGGCTCGACCCGTGGGAGGAACCCGACGGGGCGGGGTTCCAGATCCTCCAGAGCATCTTCAACATCGCCGACGGGGGTCTGACCGGCACGGGCCTGGGGGCGGGCTTCTCCCAGACCATCCCCGAGGTCGAGACGGACTTCATCTTCTCCGCCATAGCCAGCG
>DASZKL010000333.1:0-3745 GCA_035947015.1 Rubrobacteraceae bacterium | reverse complement strand
TTCGATCAGGTTTTCAAACGTAGGAGGATGAGAGACATGCGCCGAGTAGAGATTTTCGACACCACCTTGCGAGACGGTGAGCAGTCGCCGGGGATCTCGCTCTCCGTCGAGGAGAAGGTGGAGATTGCCCACCAGCTCGCGAGGTTGAAGGTAGACGTGATCGAGGCCGGCTTCCCGATCACGTCCGGGGGGGACTTCGAGTCGGTGAGCCGGATCGCCGCCGAGGTCAAGGGCCCCACGATCGCCGGCCTCGCGCGCATCCACGAACAGGACATAGAGCGCGCCTGGGAGGCGGTACAGTGGTCGGGGCGTCCGCGCATTCACACCTTCGTGGGAACCTCGGATCTGCACATCGAGCACCAGATGCGCTCGAACCGCGAAGAGATTCTCGAGAGGGCCGGAGAGGCGGTCCGCTTCGCCAAGAACCTGTGCGAGGACGTGGAGTTCTCGCCTATGGACGCTACCCGTACGGATATCGGATATCTGGCCGAGGTAGTGGCCGCGGCGGTGGAGGCCGGGGCTGATGTCGTCAACATACCGGACACGGTCGGCTACACGACGCCGATCGAGTTCTCCTCGTTCCTAGGAGAGTTGCAGGAGAGGGTGCCCGACCTCGCGGGCCGGATACTCTCGGTGCACTGCCACGACGACCTCGGGCTCGCGGTGGCGAACTCCCTGGCGGGGGTTCAGGCGGGCGCGAGGCAGGTCGAGGTCGCGGTCAACGGCATCGGGGAGCGGGCGGGGAACGCCTCGCTCGAAGAGCTTGTGATGGCGCTAGTTACGAGGCGGGACCACTACGGCGCAACGGTAGGGGTCGAGACGCGCCAGCTCGCCAACACCTCGCGGATGGTCTCGAACATGACAGGCTATGACGTGCCGCCGAACAAGGCTGTGGTCGGGCGCAATGCCTTCCTGCACGAGTCCGGGATACACCAGGACGGCGTCCTGAAGGACCGGCGGACGTTCGAGATCATGACGAAGGAGGACATCGGGCTCGAGGGCACGAACATCTTCCTGGGCAAGCACTCGGGGCGCCACGCCCTCAAGGACGCTCTTGAGGAGCTCGGCTACACGCTAGAGGGCGAGCTCCTCAGGCGGGCGTTCGTGCGCTTCAAGGAGATCGCCGACCACAAGAAGACAGTGACCGCCGCCGACCTCGAAGCGATAGCCGCAGACGAGGTAGGCTCCTTCGAGGGCAAGTTCGTGCTTGAGTACTTCAGGGTGGTCGCAGCGACTGGCCGCCAGAGCCGGGCGGCGGTGACCATCTCCCACGCCGAGCACGGCACCTTCGAGGCTGAGGCCGAGGGTGAGGGCCCGGTCGACGCGGTCTTCCGGGCGATAGACTCGGCGACCGGCATTCAGGGTAGGCTGACGGACTTCCGCATAGACGCCGTCACCGGCGGCAAGGATGCCCTCGGGGAAGTGCGGGTCTCGGTCGAGTTCGAGGGACAGGAGTACGCCGGGCGGGGCTTGAGCCAGGACGTGGTCGAGGCCGCCGCGCGCGCCTACGTCCGGGCGGTCAACGTGTACACGGCCGGCGGGGTGAGGGCCCCTTGGGAAGAATCGAAGGTAGCGCCGTAGAGCGGCGCGAGAAGCGCCCCTCCTTTGCCCTTCCCGGCTACGAGCGCCTGGAAGGCGGGGCTTTACCGGTAGTCCACCCGCCCTCGCTCGTGAGGAGGGCCGAGGAGGTGCGAGATCTCCTCGAGGTGGGGACCACCTCGCTCTCGGAGCTCATCGGCGTCGACCCGCCTGAGATCGAAGCCCTGCTGGTCGCCGACGAGGACTGGGAAGAGGCGCCGCGCGAGAACGCGCGCCCCTACCCGCCCGGACTACCGTACTTTACCCGTGCCGCTAGCCCGCCACTCGTAGTGCTGCCGATGATGCTCTCCCCCGCTTTCCGTCCCCGCGGCGCGGTGACGGGGACGTTGGTGGTCTGGCACGAGCTGGCGCACGCCTTCGTGCTGCGCCACCCTTTGCCCCGCACCCCGGTCTGGCTCCGCGAGTTCCTTCCCCAGGCCCTCTCGGCGGCGGTCGCCCGCAGGGCGGGCGTGCCACTAGACGAGCACTTTAAAGAGATAGACCGAGATCCCGGCTTCACAATCCGGCACTTCGGAGGAAGGCCCGACGCCGCCGAGCAGATGGCCTTCCAGAACCTGCTGCTGGTTCTGGGCGCCGCGGCCGTTGAGGCGTTCGGAGAGGGGTTCTTGAGGAAGCTCGTTCACGCGCTGTGGAACGAGCGAGACGTGGTCGGCGAAGATCGGGCCGAGGAGTTGCTGGCGACTTCTTTAGGCCCCGGCGGTAGGGAGTGGCTCCTCTCGCGAGAGGAGTTCTAGGATGCGCGACTCCTTCGACATACTTCTGCTCCCAGGGGACGGCATCGGACCCGAGGTCGTCGGGGCCGCCCGCACCGTGGCCGACGTGGCGGCCGAGCACTTCGGCGTAGAGCTCTCCTACGAGGAACGCAAGATCGGGGCTGCCGCCATCCGCGACGAAGGAGAGCCTGTCTCGGAGGAGACGCTCCAGCGGGCTAGAGCCTCTGACTCCGTCCTGCTAGGCGCGGTAGGGCACCCGGACTTCGACAGGGGCACGGTGCGCCCTGAGGCCGGGCTCCTCAAACTGCGCAAGGCTCTGGGGGCGTTCGCCAACCTACGTCCCGTCTCAGCGATCCCGGCTCTGCTCTCCGCCTCGACGCTAAAAGAAGGGGTGATAGAGGGCGTTGACATCCTCATCGTCCGCGAGCTGACCGGCGGGGCGTACTTCGGGGAGAAAGAAGAGGGCGAGGAGAGGGCGAGCGACCTGAGCGTCTACACGCGAGAGGAAGTCGAGAGGGTCGCGCGGGTAGCCTTCGAGGCCGCGGCCGGCCGCAAGGGGAGGGTGACCTCGGTTGACAAAGCCAACGTGCTTGCGACGAGCCGGCTGTGGAGGAGCGTGGTCGAGGAGGTGGCCGAGGAGTACCCGGGTGTTGACCTGGATCACGTCCTGGTTGACGCCGCCGCGATGTTCCTGATCCGGGACCCCAAGAGATTCGACGTGATCGTCACCGAGAACCTCTTCGGCGACATCCTCTCCGACGAGGCCGCCATGCTCACAGGCTCGATGGGCATGCTCCCTTCAGCGTCTCTTGGGGAGCCCGGAACCCCCGGCATCTACGAGCCCGTCCATGGCTCAGCCCCTGATATCGTCGGGAGCAACAGGGCCAACCCCTACGCGACCATCCTCTCGGCGGCGATGATGTTCCGCCACACCCTGGGCCGCCCGGACGTGGCCGGCGCAATCGAACAGGGTGTCTCGGTCGCGGTGGAGGCTCATTACCTGACCCCCGACCTGGGCGGGAAGAAGTCCACGCAGGAAGTCACCGAGGCCGTGAGCAGGTGGGTCGCGGCGGGAGAGGGCGTTATATGAGCATCAGATTATTCGATACCACCCTAAGAGACGGAACCCAGCGGGAGGGCGTGAGCCTCACCGCCGAGGACAAGGCCCGTATAGCGCGCGAACTGGATAGTCTGGGCCTTGACTATATCGAGGGCGGCTTCCCTGCGTCGAACCCGAAGGACCTGGAGTTCTTCGAGGGCTTCGATGCCTCGGAGCTCAGGAGCGCGAGGCTCGTAGCCTTCACCCGGGCGCGGCGTCCGAACGGGAGGGCCGAGGACGACCCTGCGGTCACCCTCCTGCCAAGCCTCAGTGCGCCCGTGGCGTGCATCGTCGCCAAGAGCTGGAAGCTGCACGTCGAGAAGGTCTTGCGGAC
>DASZKL010000332.1:0-2821 GCA_035947015.1 Rubrobacteraceae bacterium | reverse complement strand
CTGATCCTGTTCCTGACGGCTTCGATGGCGCTCATAGCGACGCCGGGGCCGGACATGGTCTACGTACTCACCCGTGGCGTCGCGCAGGGACGCAGGGCGGCGTTGGTCTCGGCGTGCGGCGTGTGCAGCGGCCTAGCCGTCCACACGTCCTTCGCTGCGATAGGGCTTTCAGCGCTGCTTGCGCGTTCCGCCGTAGCGTTCTCCTTGGTGAGGTACGCAGGTGCGGCGTACCTGATCTACCTTGGAATCAGAGCGCTATTGAACAAGGAGAGCTACGCAATCTCGAGGGAGGTCAGACCGACGACGGGTCTAGGGAGAGTTTTCTTCCAGGGCGTGGCCTCGAACGTCCTCAACCCCAAGGTAGCGCTCTTCTTCTTGGCGTTCCTGCCGCAGTTTGTGAGTCCTGACGTCGGCAGCTCCGTCCTGCAGATGTTCGTCCTCGGGGCGATCTTCGCGCTGCTCGGTCTGCTCTTCCTGGGTTTCGTCGCCTACTTTTCGGGAACTCTAGGTGACTGGCTCGGGAGCAGGCCCGGCTTCGCAAACTCCCTGCGCTGGCTCACGGGCAGCGTACTCGTGGGCCTTGGTCTCCGCCTCGCGCTACCGGAACGCCGGTAGCTATCGGATCACCTGCAGAGCCCGCGGCTCGACGCGGAACGACATCGGCAGGCTCCCCCAGACCTCGCCGTCGAGCTGCACCGGCACGCCGGGGGCGTACGCGCTCAGCTCCCTGGCTGTGAAGGAGCGCATGTGTCGGTCGAGGGGCCTTCTGGCGAGGATGCTGGCGAAGATGTCGGGTCTCAGTAGGACGCTCACGCGCCCCACCAGGACCACCTCCAGTTCCCCGCTGCCGAGCAGGTCTGGGTCGGAGGAAGCCCGCAGATCCCCGCCGTAGTGGTGCGCGTTGGCTACGATGGCGAACCGCGTGACGTGGGTCGTGTCGCCGTGGATCACGTGTATCCAGGGGAAGTCCTTCTCCGCGAGTACCTTGAAGGCCATGAGCGCGAACGCGAGGCCCCGCAGGTAGCGCTTCAGGCGCGGCGTCACAGCCCGGACGACGTGGGCGTCGAAGCCTATCCCGGCCATGCACGCGAACCGGCGCTCGACGCCCTCCCGGTTCGTGGCGACGCCGAGGTCCACCCTTGTTCTTTCACCGCGCAGGATGCGCTCGCAGGCCCGCTCCACGTCGAGCGGCAGCCTGAGCTCCCGCGCCAGAACGTTGGCCGTACCGAGCGGCAGGATCCCCAGAGTCGCCTCACTATCGAGGCCGTTTATGACCTCGTTTATCGTGCCGTCTCCCCCGGCGGCTATGACCAGTGGAGCCTCGGTCGAGGCGGCTAGGTCGGTCGCGTGGTCAGGGCCCTCGGTGTTCAGAACCTCTACTTGCAGGCCGCCGGAGCGCAGGATCTTCGCGCAGCGCTCCAGGTAGCCCCTGCTCCCGGCGCGCCCCGAGTTCGGGTTGCCGATGATCACCGCGTAGCTACCCATCCCGCATACTATAAGCCCTTTTGCGGGCGGCGCATCTGCCGTACCATACGGCCCGTGGACGGTTTCGTCGTACCTGGGATCGGGGTTGACGTCGTGGACGTCGACAGGATGAAGTTCGCCCTCGAGCGTACCCCCAGGATACGCCAACGCCTCTTCACCGAAGACGAGATCGCCTACTGTGAGAAGTTCCGCTTCGCCGAGCGCCACTACGCCGGTCGCTGGGCCGCCAAGGAGGCCGTGACGAAGGCTCTGGGGTGCGGTCTGATCCAGTGGAACGGCGTCGAGGTGATACGCCGCCCCCGTCAGGCCCCTACGGTGCGCATCTCCGGGAAGATAAAGAGGTTCGCCGATATGGTGGGCGTCCGCGAGGAGGACCTCTTTATCTCCATTACCCATTCAGAGCTCTCCGCCGTCGCCGTCTGCGTCGTGCGCAGCGACGGGACACCCCGATGAAGCTCTACACAGCCGAGGAGATGTCCCGCGCTGACGAGGGGGCTCAGAGGCTCGGCATCCCAGGCGGTGTCCTCATGGAGCGGGCCGGGGCCGAGATGGCCCGCGTCGCCCTCGAGGCTTTTGCACCTCGGCGGGCACTCGTTGTCGCCGGTGGCGGCAACAACGGCGGCGACGGCTTCGTCGTTGCCCGCGAACTGCACCGGGCAGGGGTGGAGGTTGCGGTATTGGCGACCAGGGAGGAATACGAGGGAGATCCCGGAACCAACTTCGAGGTCCTGCGCAACCTCGGCGTGAGCTTGATAGATTCGGCCGAGCTCGAGGCGGAGCTTGGCGGGGTGGATCTGATCGTCGACGCGCTGCTCGGGACCGGCTTCTCCGGGGAGGTGCGCGAGAAGGAGGCGCGCCTCATCGAGGGAATGAACGGGTCTCTGGCCCCTATCCTCGCCGTGGACGTGCCCTCCGGGGTGGACGGCGCGACGGGAGAGGTCCACGGGGCGGCCGTGCGGGCGGACGTCACGGTCTGCGCGCACGCGGCGAAGGTGGGATGCGTGATCTCGCCCGGCAGGGAGCACGCGGGCGAGGTCGTCGCGGTGGACATCGGCATCCCGCCAGAGGCTGACGTCGAGGCCTCTCTGGTGTGGACGGACGGGGAGATGCTGCGGGGGAAGATTCCGCGCACCGCCGAGCCCGCCCACAAATATTCCGCAGGGGCTCTGCTCGTCGTAGCCGGCTCCCGCCGCACTACCGGCGCTCCCCAGATGGTCGTCCGCGGCGCGGAGAGGACGGGGTGTGGCATAGTCTTCCTCGCGACCTCGGAGAGCTCGGCCCCCTCCGTTGACCTCGAGCTCACGGAGGCGCTCGTCCACGGCGTGCCTGAGGACGA
>DASZKL010000331.1:0-4320 GCA_035947015.1 Rubrobacteraceae bacterium | reverse complement strand
GGCACGGACGTGGCCCTTGAGACCGCCGACGTGGCGCTCATGCAGGACAACCTGCCGAAGCTCGCCGAGGCCGTACGGCTCTCGCGGTCGGCCGAAGGGATCATCAAGCAGAACGTGGCGGTCTCGATCCTCATCAAGGGCTTGTTTGTGCTCCTTGCCCCCTTCGGGCTGGTCGCGCTGTGGCTAGCGGTGCTCGCCGACATGGGCACCTCCATCGCCGTCACCCTCAACGGCCTCCGGTTGTTCCGCCGGGGCCGAGCGTAGAAGACCGCGGCTCACCGTGGCCGTACTGATACATAACCGCACAGATGCAAAACTTCCTGAGCTAAGCTCCCGCGCTCAGCTGGGCGGAGGAGCCTCTGAGGTGAAGTTGGCGCTGGTCTAGCGATTACACGCTCGTGCGTGGCTCACGAAAGTGCGTGCAAGAGGTCTTCTCCGAAGTTCGGGGTTCTGAGAGAAGCAGACCGACTCATGAACCCTGCGACGTATGGCTGTCGCAACGCTGAGAGAAGCTCCTGGTGTCTGCGGCGCCACGCTCGGTTTTCTGAAGCGGCGTCTCACTGGCCGCGAACCCGCGCTCGTGGCATCCTTCTTCCCCCGCAGAGCACGCAGGAGGAGGAGGGGAACAGCATGAGCACGAACAAGCGGGGGCGCCTCCGACCGACCCACGAATGGGATCTATTGGTGCCACTCTTCGAGTGGCCTGAGCAGAAACGCTACGAGGAGATTCGCCCGTTGGTGCTCTTCGACGTCTCCGTGGCCGAGAGGGCCGAGGAGGTCGGTATTTCGCAAAGCACGCTGTACAGGAAGCTCGGCGGCTTCGAGGCCGAAGGGATGGAGAGCCTCTTCGCCTCGCAGACGGCCAGGAAGCGCAAGCTACCGCCGACCGTCAGGCGCTTCATCGTGGACCTCAAGGCCGAGCACCCGCCCTTCAACCTCAACGAGATAGCCAACGTAGTCCAAGCCTGCTTCGGCAGGAAGCCCGACGTCCGCTCGGTGGCGCGCGTCCTCGCGGAGGAGCCCGTGCCGCTGAAGATCGTCAGGAATTACCCACCTTACCACGAGATCGCAGACCCGCGTGAGGGCCGGGCGGCCATCGTGGAGCTGCGCCTCTCGGGCTGGAGCGCGAAGGCCATAGCTGGCTACCTCGGGGTACACAAGGCCACCGTCTACAGGGCTTTGCAGAGGTGGAAAGAAAGGGGGTTCGAGGGCCTGGCGGACGGGTCCCCCGGGAGGCCACCAGGCGTCAGGAAGGCGGACTTCGTCGCCGTGGAGGCGATCCGCAAGCTGGCCCAGAACCCCGGTCTCGGCGCCTTCAGGGTCCACGCGGCGATGAAACAGATGCGTTTCGACCTCAGCCGCGCCACTTGCGGGAGGATCCTCGCCATGATCCGCCAGGTCTACGGCTACGACGAGAAGCCCGAGGGTGGGAGCAGGGTGACGCAGGCTGCTATGCCCTTCGCCGCCTCCGCGCGCCACGAGGTGTGGAGCGCCGACGTACGCCACCTGGACATGGTCGACGAGTCGCTGGTGGGCTCAAAGGCGTACGCCGTGACGGTCATGGACAACTACTCCCGGGCGATCTTGAGCAGCGCGGTCACGCGCAGGCAGAACCTTTCGGCCTTCCTCTCGATCCTCTACCGGGCGGTTGCGCGCTACGGGGCGCCCAAGACCCTCGTCACAGATTCGGGCTCCGTTTTCCTCGCCAACAGGGCCAAGGCCCTCTACGCGAAGCTGGGCATAAGCAAGGAGGAGATCGAGAAGGAGCGACCTTGGCAAAACTACTCGGAAACGACGTTCGGGATCCAGCAGCGCATGGCCGATTGGCACTTCCAGAAGGCACAAAGTTGGGCGGAACTCGTCGAGGCCCACGACCGGTTCGTCTCGGATTACAACGCCCAAAGCCACTTCGCGCACCAGCGGCGCGAGGACGGCAGGCGCTCCCCGGGGGAGGTCCTCTCTTGGGTCTTGGGGATACGCTTCCACCCGAGGGACCTCCAACGGGCCTTCTTCTCCGAGCGCTTCTCTCGCGTCCTGGACGCCTCAGGCTACGCCACCCTGATGCGCTGGCGCCTCTACGGGGAGGAGGCACTCGCCGGCAAGGAGGCGGACCTGTGGCTCCTTGAGAACACGCTCACCCTGGAACATGCTGGCGAACCCCTCTCGGCCTACGAGGTCGCCCACGACGCTGCGGGGTCCCCCGACGACGCCCGGGGCAGATCAGGTAGGCTGGCCGCAGTGAGGAAGCCGATCCTGTTCGAGACCTCCTACGTCGCAGGTCAGATGAGACTCTTCGGCCTGGCCGAGACCCTGGGCGAGGACGGGTGGCTGAAGGTTCTCAGGCTGGACGACTACGCACCCAGAATCTCACGCCAGCCGGAGATGCTCCAGCAGGTTCTCTTCACCTACACGGATGCAATTTAGAGCGTCTTGCAGCAGTATTGAGCCGCTGGGCACTATCTATTATTGCCTGTAGCCCCATGCACAACAATCTAGTCGAAGCCAGGAGGCGAAGGGCGAAAAAGAGCGAGACCGCCCACTTGATCGGGGTCGCCTCTCCTTCGTTAGACGCTACGCCAGGACGGTTCCATCCATCATCAGCTCAGGGCAAGGACAACTGCCGTGTAGTTGTGGTAGCAGTTGTGCTTGCCCACTGGGCCGATCTCCCCGAAAGTGTAAAAACCTGCCCATGGCGCCTCTGGACCGACCGCTTGGCGGAATTGCCTGAGGAGTTGCAGCTTCTCCTTATCACGGAACATTACCTTGCCTCGCGCGGCACAGTCGAAATGGAGCACGAGTCTTGGCTGGGCATCTCCAAGTTCTTGCTTGATCTGTGCGGCCATCCGATCGAGTCCGGTAGTTGTTTTCTCCTTATCTCGGCTCGACATCCAGACACTCGTGCCCTCTTGGACGTCTGTTGCTAGGTTCACAGAGCCCTCGGCCTTATTCGCGGTAAGTAGGGCTCGAGCAACGTACTCTTCGTCTTTTATGTAGCTGGGAGCTCTGAAAGAGAGCGCAAGCGAGTTAGCAAAGCTCCCCCAGTCGTCGGCGAGGGCAGGATCGGGCAGATACTCTTGGAGCACTTCTAGGGCGGGTTTACCATCTATCTCGTAGATGACATTTCCTTTGGAGCGCGTCACTGTCCGTTCACCACCTATCGGGACATAGGCAGCATCGATGGCCCAGACTGGCAGGGCCTCGCCCGAAAGCAGGGCATACGCTACCCCATCGGAAACGACCTTGTCATCACAGTATTGATAGGTTTGGCTCGTCGTGAAGTTGTCGGCGGGTGCCCCGCCCCATATCGGGAGGAAGCGATCAGTTGAGAGATTGCCTTCTAGCCCTCCAAGGAATTGATCGACGTTCGCCGTGAGTCCATCTGGAAAGGCGAACAGGCCCACGGCATCCGCAGAGAGATCAGAGGAGAGGTCTTGGGCTACCCGCTGCCCGGCAGCCCAGGAGTCGGCGCTAATTTCTGTCGCCAGCCCGTTGTGCCACCGCAGTTTGTCCGAAGAAATGACCATGACGACCACGGAAAAGTTCGATTCGTCCGCGTTGTCGCCGCCGATCGTGCCTTCCCCCGAGCATCCACAGAGGGGTGCACCTCCAATGGCCTCTCGCACCGCCTGCAACAGAGAACGCTGCTCATACCCGACCGAAGCGAACATAAAGACGAAATCCGGCTTACCGACGCCCGCTTTCTCTAGCGCTTGCTCGGCGGCCTCATGGCCCGCGATACTCGGACTGTGGTGGCGGCTTATACCGACCCCGGCTTTGGTAGTCACGAGCGTATTTCCTCCTGCTTGTTACGAATATCATAGCTCAGGAAGAGCAACGCGACACCTTTGAGAGGCACTGTTTCTCACCACAATCAGAACTGCTAGTCGTCTGTCACGCTCCGGAGCCATAGCGGGGCATGGTCCCAAAGAGACGTGTACCTGTGGCGTGCATACGGGTCAATGTTATCGCAATCCGCTGTAGCAGCCGCTCAGCGGCGTATTCTCCTTCATCCTTGCGACAGCCATACGTCGCAGGGTTCATGAGTCGGTCTGGTCGAGGAGGTCGGAGGCCATCAGGTAGGTCTCGGGGTCGGGCTTGTAGCGGCGGACGAGTTCGGCGGAGAGGATTAGATCCCAGGGGAGCCCCGCCTTTTTTGCCATGCCGACGAGCAGGGCGACGTTGCCGTTGGAGAGCGGGGCGATAACGTAGCTATTTTTCAGCCGCGTCAACCCTTCGAAGGCGTCGGGCCAGGGATCGAGGCGGTGCCAGACTCTATTCAGGTGGTCCTTCTCTTGCTCGGAGAGGCCCTCGACGCCGAAT